>JAFRXK010000033.1 GCA_017442865.1 Lachnospiraceae bacterium
AATTGTATTGCAAGAAAACCGCCGTTTGGTCTTGTAGAAATGAAGTGCGCCCGTTGAGGGCATTGACACACAACTCTCCAGTATATTCAGACCTAAAATCTGCCACAGTAGAAATGAAGTGCGCCCGTTTAGGGCATTGACACAACCACTATTGCCATAAGCCAAAAGACCAGGAGGTCCCGTAGAAATGAAGTGCGCCCGTTTAGGGCATTGACACTTATTATTATTGCAATAATTACGTAAACTGTTATGATAGTAGAAATGAAGTGCGCCCGTTTAGGGCATTGACACAGGATTGTACCCCTTATATTCGCCTTTTTTTACTGTAGAAATGAAGTGCGCCCGTTGAGGGCATTGACACATGTGGAGTGCGACTGCAGCACATAGCGCAGGGTCAGGTAGAAATGAAGTACATCACAGCAAATGAAAAAAGCACAAGAATGTCCGTAAAAAAATTACGGTTGCTCTTGCGCTTTTTATTTATATTGGTTATACTATAGTTATAGAGACAGCAGTTTGGGATGTATGGATGGTGATTATTATGTTAAAGAGATTTGAGTTGAGGAATTATAAGAATTTTAAAGAGGATATAGTGATTGATTTAGGCAGGATTGGCGGGTATCAGTTCAGTAGTGACTGTATTACGGACGGTAAAATTGGCAAGATGCTGATATACGGAAAGAATGCAACAGGAAAGACAAATCTGGGGAATGCCCTTATGGATATTAAATCGAATTTATATGGAATGGGATCTAGAATTAGCGAGGATGAGATATTTCTGAATGCTGATTCTGATGAAAAATGTGCACAGTTTAAATATGTTTTTTGCTTTGATAAAGATGAATTGGAGTATGAATATAGCAAGTCAGCTGATAAAAAACTGGTAAACGAAATATTATATGTTAATGGCAAAAAGATTTTCAGAATTGATTTTTTGAAAGGAGAGTATGATTTTGATAATCTGATAGATATTGATGCTGATATGGTTGTTACAGACCGATATCAAGAAGCTATGGAAATTGATGATGATGCAGAAAATATTGCAGACTACAGGATTTCATTTTTAAGGTGGATTATTAGCAATTCTGCATTGAAGAAGGATTCTGTGCTTATTAGGCTGGCTGAATATGTTAGGAGAATGACTATGCTGACAGCGAGGAGTCAGGGACAGCTTATTTTGTTCAGAAGAATTACAGAAATGTTTAAGGACGAGAAAGTTCTGAGTCAATTAGAAGAATTTTTGAATATAATGGGCGTTGATTGTAAACTTGTACTAAAGGAGCTGCCTGACGGACAGAGTGAACTGTATTTTGCCCATGATAAGCTGGTGCCGTTTTTCAGAAATGCATCAAGCGGCACGATGGCACTGTTTGATTTGTTTAGCAGATTTATCATTGCGGGCAGGACATCGTCATTGCTTTATTTCGATGAATTTGACGCATTTTATCATTACGAAATGGCTGAAAATATAATTAAGTACTTTAAGAAGATGTACCCGGGCTGTCAGATAATCATGACAACTCACAACACAAATCTCATGACAAATAAGCTTATGAGACCGGATTGTGTGTTTATATTATCAAGCTGGGGAGCATTAACCGCATTGTGTGATGCGACGAATAGGGAGCTCAGAGAAGGTCATAACTTAGAGAAGATGTATATCAGCGGGGAATTTGAAAGGTATGAGTGAAAATGTTTTGGCAGACAGCAGAAAACGTAATAAGACACTTATTGTTGTAGAGGGCAATCATGAGAAGAATATACTGTTCGAGCTTATTTTTAGATGCTTTCCGGAAATGAGCATTGATATGGAGAATGTCTGGATATATGGAACGAATATTTATATTCTGTATCAGGATATAGAAAAAGAATACGGTGAAGACTGGGATGATACAGATGTGGATTTGCCATATGTCATTACCAAAAGAAATAATGAGAAGCTGCAATACAAAAGTGATTTTACCGATATAATATTGACTTTTGACTACGAACGCCACGACCCGAATTATTCAGAGGAAAAGATATCGAAACTACAGGAGTATTTTACAGATTCTACGGATGTCGGGAAGTTGTATATTAATTACCCTATGATTGAAGCATACAGAGATTTGCATAGTCTGCCAGATGCATCATACGAAGACAGAAAGATTCCTGTCACAATGCAGCCGGGAGCAAAATATAAAGCAGCGGTTCGCGGTACGGTAGTAGATAAGTTGGTGAATAAGCTTGTGGAGTTTCCTCAAAAAACAAGAAAAGTATTATCGGAGCGTTTTGAGGTCGCTGATGAAACATCTTGTCAGAAATGTGTAGAAGATTTGTTGAGAATTAACAGCAATAATAATCTTAAAGAATATATATTTGAAGTGCTTGATGGTAAAGTGAGAAACGAGGACATAAATACAGCACAATGTTATTTTTCTGACAGGATAAAATCTATGGAATATACGTCAGTCGGAATGACATATTGGGAATATACCCGTGATATATTTAAACAGATAATAAAGCATAATATTTGCAAGGCTTATAAAATTCAGAATAGTAGTTATGATATCGCAGAGTCAGAGTATAGGACAAGCTATCAGCAATTAGACCTGCTTACAATATTACAGATACAAAATGCTGCCAGTAGAGACCGCGTCAATGGGTGGATATGGGTTCTTAGCACCTGCGTGTTTGCTGTTGCAGATTATAATTTCAGTTTGGTTAGTAATTAATTTAAACGTGCAAAGAACTGTTATCATTCTCCCATGCTTCATGCGCTTAGGTAAGGATTGGACGATAATACAGAAGTAACAAGTGCGCCCGTTGAGTACATCAGCGCAAACAGTTTAATTGCATACCTAAATTGTTTTTATTTTTTAAAAAATAAATAAAAAAAGTGCTTGCATTTTTCAAAAGCATGATATATAATACATCTTGTCGTCAGACGATGGGCTATCGCCAAATGGTAAGGCACTGGACTCTGACTCCAGCATTTTCAAGGTTCGAATCCTTGTAGCCCAGTACGAAGCACCGCATATGCGGTGCTTTTGTTGTTTTGCGGGGCTGCCTGCGGCAGCCCGCAATAACCGAAGCGCAATGTATGAATCAGGGCTGCCTGCGGCAGCCCGCAATAACCGAAGCGTATTGCATGAATCAGGGCTGCCTGCGGCAGCCCCGTATATTTCTTGGCTTTGGTAAACTGTTTGTGGCGAATTACGTATTTTTTTGTACATTTGCATAAAAAGGGGTGTACAGAAGACAATATTTTTTGTATAATATGGACTTAAGATATAAATTGATTTGATTGTATGGAGATTATGAATATATGTACAAATTTGGCAGTAGGGTAAGGTATAGTGAGGTCGGAAGTGATGGAAGGCTTTCGATTAGCTCTGCGATTAATTATATGCAGGACTGCTCAACATTTCAGTCGGAATACATTGGACTGGGAGTTGAGGGACTGAAAAAGCTTGGCAGGGCGTGGCTGCTGACAGCATGGGATATATGTATCAATGAATTGCCTGAATTGGGCAGTGAGCTGGAGATTATGACATGGCCGACAGAGTTTAAGGGCTTTTTGGGATATCGTAATTTTGTCATTGCATCAGGCGAAGGAAAAGCATATGTTCAGGCAAATTCATTATGGGCGTATGTTGATACGGTAAGCGGAAGACCGGTTAAGCCGACAGACGAAGAGATAAGAGGCTATTCGATTGAGGCGGCACTTGGGATGGATAAGCTTGAGAGAAGGGTCAGACTTCCTGAAAATATGGAGACTGCTGAAGCTATAAATATAAGAAAGCACCAGATAGATACGAACGGGCATGTGAATAACTGCGAATATGTGAAGATGGCTTTGGAATATCTGCCTGAGGGATTTGAGATTGGCAGAATACATGTGGAATACAGAACCCCGGCGTATTACGGCATGAGGCTTACGGCAAAGACTTCTATTGATGAAGAGAATGTATTTGTGGCGTTGTATGATGAGACAGGCAGCCTGTGTTCGGCTGTAAGATTTGTGCGCAGCAACCGCTAGAAGGGGTGATGCAGAGTATCATTTGCGGCAGCCGTTAAAGCGTTTGCGGCAGCAAAGTGTTTGGGGCAACCGCTAGAAGGGGTGATGCAGAGTATCATTTGCGGCAGCCATCAGATGATTTGCAGTAGATGCCGGATAGTACGCAAAACACACATTTATGGCAACCATGAATCATTTTTTAGGATAAAGCGAGGTAAAAAGATGTTTGAATTAGGAAAGAAGCAGACGCTTACGGTTATGAAGCAGACTGAGCACGGCGTGTATCTTGGCGAGGACGGCAATGGAGATGAGAAGGTGCTGCTTCCGAAGAATCAGGTGGACGGCTCGGTGAAGATTGGCGACCATCTGGAGGTATTTATTTATAAGGATTCAGAGGACAGGATTATTGCTACCAGAAAGGAGCCATTTATCACGCTGGGCGAGGTGAAGAAGCTTAAGGTGGCGGGAGTCGCCCATATAGGAGCATTTTTAGAGTGGGGACTTGACAAGGATTTGTTCCTGCCGTTTAAGTAGCAGACGAGAAAGGTGCAGCCGGGCGAGGAGGTGCTTGCGGCACTTTACATTGATAAGAGCAGCAGACTTTGCGCGACTATGAATGTGTATGAATATCTTGACAAGGCTTCGCCGTATAATAGGAATGATACCGTTACGGGCACTGTTTATGAGGTGAGTAAGCAGTTTGGCGTGTTTGTGGCAGTGGATGATAAATATTCCGCGCTTATTCCGGCTAAGGAGGTGCATGAGTTTATCAGAATCGGTGATACTGTGACTGCAAGGGTGACGAATGTCAAATCGGACGGAAAGCTGGATTTAAGCATTAAAAAGAAGGCGTATAAGCAGATGGATGACGACGCCGAGGCGGTTTATCAGATGATTGAGGAGTATGGCGGGGTGCTGCCGTTTAATGATAAAGCTGACCCTGAGATTATAAAGAGAGAAGCAAAGATGAGTAAAAATGCCTTTAAGAGGGCGGTTGGACATCTGCTTAAAGAGGGCAGAATAAAAATTAACGAGAAGAGCATAACATTGGAGGGATAAACATTGAAGAAGGTAATCAGTACAGATAAGGCGCCTGCGGCAATAGGACCGTATTCACAGGCGATAGAGGCGAATGGTTTTGTGTTCGCGTCGGGACAGATTCCGGTGGACCCTGCAACGGGTGAGATTGCACAGGGAATTGAAGCTCAGGCGACGCAGGCAATCGGCAATCTTGCCGCACTTTTAGAGGCTGCAGGCACAAGCGTTGACAATGTAGTAAAGACATCGGTATTTATAAAGGACATGAATGATTTTGCGGTGGTGAATAAAATTTATGCTTCGTTTTTTAAGGCTGAATGTCCTGCCCGCTCATGTGTGGAGGTTTCAAGACTGCCTAAAGATGTGCTTATTGAAATTGAAGCAATAGCAGTAAAGCAGAATTAATGTATTTTGGGCATAATAAATAATAATTTTTAATGCATTATAGTACATTATTTGCTATGATATGTGCAAAATGCGAAAAAACCTATAAAAAAATAAAAAAAATGCTTTTATTTTTTGTGATTTTGCATTATGATATGAATAATGGTGGTTATTAATACAAATTTGATGCCAATACTATTAACAGGGGAGATAAAGGAAATGATTTCGAATCAAATCTTGCAGAGTAATATTGATGGATTAAGAGGGATTACAAGAATAGAGCTTTGTATCTGTGACACGGATGGCAAGGTTCTTGCAACTACATTTTCTGATGCAGATGCATACGAGAAGGCTGTAGTTGCATTTGCGGATTCACCTGCTGACAGCCAGGTTATCCAGGGGTATCAGTTTTTTAAGATTTTTGATGACAACCAGCTTGAGTACATTCTGCTTGCAAGGGGTTCAAGCGATGACACCTACATGGTTGGAAAGATGGTTGTATTTCAGATGCAGAATCTTTTGGTAGCATACAAAGAGAGATTTGATAAGGACAACTTTATCAAGAATCTTTTGCTTGACAATCTTCTGCTTGTGGATATTTACAACAGGGCAAAGAAGCTTCATATCGATATTAATACAAAGAGGGTTGTTTTCGTTATTGAGACCGAATCAGAGAATGATATGAGCACACTTGAGTCATTAAAGAGCATATTTGCTCCGAAGAGCAGGGATTTTATCACTGCGGTAGATGAGAAGAATATCATTATCGTAAAGGAACTCAAGGAGAATGACACCTATGCCGATATGGACAAGGTTGCGAAGTCTGTAATCAACACGCTGACTGCAGAGGGCAAGAGCAATATCCATGTAGCTTACGGAACCATGGTCAATGAGATTAAGGAGGTTTCACGTTCTTATAAGGAAGCCAAGATGGCACTTGACGTAGGCAAGATATTCTACAGCGATAAGAATGTGGTAGCCTACAACAACCTGGGAATAGGACGACTTATATACCAGCTGCCGTTATCTCTTTGCAAGATGTTTATAAAAGAGATATTTGACGGCAAGTCTCCTGAGGATCTGGATGAGGAAACGCTTGTAACAATTAATAAATTTTTCGAGAATAACCTCAATGTATCAGAGACTTCGAGACAGCTTTATATTCATAGAAATACTCTTGTTTACAGGCTTGATAAGCTTCAGAAGAGCACAGGGCTTGATTTGAGAGTGTTTGAGGATGCGATAACCTTCAAGATTGCACTTATGGTAGTTAAATATATGAATTACATTGAGAAGCTTGATAATTAATTAATAATTATGGACGGAGAGTTCGGAAGCGGACTCTTCGTTTAACTTTATTATAAAGGTGGTTTAAACTATGGGAAATTTGCCTGAAGATTTTACTGAAGCAGCACAAAATCATGAGGAGTGCGGCTTTGCAGAATCAATACAAAAAAATGATGAACTGATAGGTACGACACAGACGGTAGTATCATTGAAGAAGCTTAGAAGACGCTCTGCCATTAAAGGCTTTTTGTTTGGCATTCTGGGGACTCTGGCGGCTCTTTCATTGATTGCGTTTATATTGATGAAGGTTGGTTATCTTGGAATCGAGCGCAATACAAAGCCTGAAAACGGCGGAGGAAGCGAATCACAGAGAATTATCAGTGACAGTCTGGATGAAAAGATAAAGAACATAGTCGGTATTTTAGAAGAAAACAGTATCTATGAGGTAAAAAGAGAGGATCTGACTGACGGTATTCTGCATGGACTTGTGAAAGGACTGGATGACAGGTATGCCGCTTATTACAATGCAAAGGAGCTTGAAGCGGTAAGACAGTCGAATGCCGGAATTTATTATGGTATAGGAGTAACTGTTCAGCAGGATTCTGAAACCGGCTTAGTTACGGTTATTGAGGTGGGAGATGACAGCCCGGCTAAGGAAGCGGGAGTACAGGAGGAGGACATTTTATACAAGGTCGACAATGATGAGGCGACAGGCATGGATATAAATGAGCTCGTTTCCAGAATAAAGGGCGAAGAAGGCACTATTGTAAATGTTACATTTTACAGACCTTCAACCAATGAATATTTAACTATGGACATTGAAAGACGCAATATCAAGCAGATTATTTCATATGGTTCAATGCTTGAGGATAATATAGGATATATAAGAATTAAATCCTTTGACAATGTGACATATGAGCAGCTAAAGGAGACGATAGAAAGACTTAAGAGCGAGGGCATGAAGGCTGTAGTGCTGGATTTAAGAAATAATACGGGCGGTCTTTTGACAAGTCTTGTGCCTGTAGCAGATGAATTCCTTCCGGCCGGCGTTATTCTTACGATAGAGGATAAAAAGGGAGTTATTGAGACTTACAGATCGCAGGTTTTACCTTACCTGAATCTGCCTATGGTGGTGCTGGTTAATCAGTATACCGCAAGCGCTGCGGAAGCACTTACCGGAGCAATACAGGACCATGGCGTCGGAACAATTGTAGGCACGACTACTTTTGGAAAGGGTATTGTGCAGAACACATATTCTTTGGATGACGGAACCGCAGTAAAGCTTACAATTGCAAAATATATGACGCCGAACGGCAGATGTATTCAGGACGAGGGAATAGAGCCGGATGTGGTGGTTGAGCCGGATTACAGCGGAGAGGATAACCAGCTGGCAAAGGCACTTGAAATATTAAAAGAGAAGATGAATTAACTGTCTTGAATTTATCGGATTGTTACTGTATTATAGATAGCAGAGTCTGTCAGGACATAGTGCATTGTAATCAGTTGATATCGTGATTATTAGTTGAGCAATATGCGTGTATTGTGGATATCGGCGGAGCAATCCGTGAATTTGACGCAGACAGTATGATTTGAAAGTTATACAGAATGTGAGGTATATTTATGGCACTTAGCAAGAAGCCGGTTACAGGTATGAGAGATATCATGCCTGACGAGATGCAGGTAAGGGATTATGTTATAGGACTTATAACTGAGACATACAGAAGCTTTGGTTTTTCGCACATTGAGACGCCGTGCATGGAGAACATTGCGAATCTTAGCAATAAGCAGGGCGGAGAGAATGAGAAGCTTATATTCAAGGTGTTGAAGCGTGGAGAGAAGCTTAAGATAGCAGAGGCTTCTACAGAGGAAGAGGTCGTTGATTTCGGTATGCGTTATGATTTGACGGTGCCGTTGTCAAGATATTATTCGAATAATTCAGGTCAGCTTCCGGCACCGTTTAAGGCACTCCAGATGGGCAATGTATGGCGTGCAGACCGTCCTCAGAAGGGACGTTACCGCCAGTTTATGCAGTGTGACATTGATATACTCGGCGATGCTACAAATCTTGCCGAGATTGAGCTTATTACAGCGACAACAACACTTCTCGGAAAGCTCGGCTTTGAGAATTTCAAAATCTGTATCAATGACAGACGCATACTCAAGGCGATGGCTGCCTACAGCGGTTTTGAGGAGAAGGATTATGATGATATATTCATCATTCTTGACAAGATGGATAAGATAGGCAGGGACGGCGTTGCTGCAGAGCTTAAGGAGTGCGGCTATGCTGATGAGTCTATTGATAAGTATCTTCAGATGTTTGCAGAGCTTGAGAATGAGTCAAATGGTATTGCTTATATCGGAGAGAAGCTTAAGGGCGTGCTTGATGACAGCGTTGCAGCAGGACTTTCACAGATAGTTGATACTGTGGAAGCAACAAAGGCCTGTAAGTTTGACCTTGTATTTGACCCGACACTTGTAAGAGGTATGTCTTACTACACAGGCACCATATTTGAGATAAAGATGGATGAGCTGGGCTGCTCGGTGGGCGGCGGCGGACGCTATGACGAGATGATTGGCAAGTTTACGGGTCAGAAGACACCGGCGTGCGGTTTCTCGATAGGTTTTGAGAGAATTATTCTTATTCTCATGGAGAAGAACTTTAAGATACCGAACGATAGTGAAAAGATTGCATACCTGATTGACAAGAGTGTTTCTGATGAGGACAGGGTCAAGGTATTTGTTGAGGCAAAGAAGGCGCGTGAAGAAGGCATGCAGGTGCTTGTTTCAAATATGAACAAGAACAAGAAGTTCCAGAAGGAGCAGCTTGAGAAGGAAGGCTACACAAGCTTTAAGGAATTCTACTGGGATACATGGAATAAGTAATCCGGAGGCATACACATGGTAAGAAAGACTGATGTAAAGATTGTTGAAGGCTTAAGGGGCGGCGAAGGAATTACTGAGATTCATCACATTGTTTCAAAGGAAGAGTTAAACGGTCATGGTAATATGTATGCGCATGTGATATTAAAGCCACACAGCAGTATAGGCTGGCATACGCATATCGGCAATACCGAGCCTTATTACGTACTCAAGGGCAAGGGTGTTTTCGTGGATAATGACGGTTCGAGAACGGACATTTTCCCGGGAGACTGCTGCATTATCGAGTGCGGGCAGAGCCATTCAATTGAAAATAATACTGACGAAGACCTTGAATTTATGGCGCTTATTTATAATGAGTAGTGCATATTATGTTATGAAAGGACATTAAACACAGAAGCTTATTATCAGGATTAAATGTTATAAAAGCAATATTGTCGAAGGACATAAGAACATATTTTAGAAAAATAAACAAAAGGGAGTATAGATATGATACAGTCGAGAACTCATAATTGTAATGAACTTCGCCTTGCAAATGTCGGCGAAAAGGTTACCATCACAGGCTGGTATGAGAATATGAGAAAGGTGAGCAAAAACTTGGGCTTCCTTATTCTCAGGGATTTTTATGGTACAACACAGGTGGTTGTTGAGACAGAGGATATGATGAATATCATTGATGATGTCAATACAGAATCAACACTTCTTATCGAAGGCGAGGTTCGTGAGAGAAGCAGCAAGAACCCGAATCTTCCGACAGGCGACATTGAGGTTGTTCCTGAGAAGATAGAGGTGCTTGGCAAGTGTATTTACAATGCGCTGCCATTTGAGATAAATCAGTCAAAGGATGCTGATGAAAATACAAGACTTAAGTATCGTTATCTTGACCTTCGTAATCCGGCGGTAAAGAGTAAGATTGTACTTAGAAGCAGGATAGTATCAGAGCTTAGAAACAAGATGAATGCCCTTGATTTCCTTGAAATTACTACTCCTATACTGACATGCTCATCACCTGAGGGCGCGAGAGATTACCTTGTTCCTTCAAGAAATCATCCGGGTAAGTTTTATGCGCTTCCGCAGGCACCGCAGCAGTTTAAGCAGATACTTATGGCGTCGGTCTTTGACCGCTACTTCCAGATAGCACCGTGCTTCAGAGATGAGGATGCAAGAGCAGACCGTTCACCGGGCGAGTTCTATCAGCTTGATATGGAGATGGCATTTGCCTCACAGGAGGATGTGTTTGGAGTTATTGAAGAAGTGCTTCCGCCTGTTTTTGAGAAATACGGCGTATATAAGACCGCATCAAAGCCACCTTTTGTCCGCATTCCGTACCTTGAGGCACTTGATAAGTACGGAAGCGACAAGCCAGACTTAAGAATTGACCTTGTATTGCAGGATGCTACCGAGGCAGTCGGTAACTGCGGCTTCGGACCGTTTGAGGGAAATGTAGTTAAGGCAATTGTTGTTGACGGCTTCAACGCCTCACGTAAGGTTATAGATAAGATTTGTGCAGAGGTTGAGGTTCAGACAGCAAATAAGGTATTCTGGACAAGAGTTGATGAGAACGGCGCTTTTGTAGGCGGCATCGCTAAGTTCTTAAATGAATCACCTGATAAGGTAAAGGCTGCTCTGGGGCTTAAGAATGGTGATTTCATAGGCTTTGCAGCAGGAAAGAAGCTTGTGGCACAGAAGACAGCCGGCGTATTCCGTAAGCTTTTAGGCGCAGCAAGTGAAAACCACATGAAGAAGGACTGCTACGAATTCTGCTGGATAGTTGACTTCCCTATGTATGAGATTGGCGAGGAGTCAGGAGAGCTTGAATTCTGCCACAACCCATTCTCAATGCCGCAGGGAGGACTTGAAGCACTTGAAAATCAGGATCCGCTTGACATACTTGCATACCAGTATGACCTTGTGTGCAACGGAGTTGAGCTTTCAAGCGGTGCTGTAAGAAATCATGACCCTGAGATTATGATTAAGGCATTTGAGCTTGTAGGTCTTGGCGAGGAGGCAGTTAAGGCAAAGTTCCCTGCAATGTACAATGCATTCTGCTACGGCGCACCGCCACACGCGGGTATTGCACCGGGTGTAGACCGTATGATTATGCTTATCTGCGGCGAGGAAAGTATTCGTGAAATCATTCCGTTCCCGATGAACAAGAATGCAATGGACATTATGATGGGTGCGCCTGCAACAGTAGAACAGAAGCAGCTTGATGATGTTCATATAAAAATCTGCATGCCGGAAGAGAAGAAATAATATGATATCGGGTTTTGACTCTGACATCATAATATATATTTTATAGTGCGTGCAGCATTCACATAGAAATAAAATTAGTTTTGATGATATAAGAGATTAAAAAATATCAATAAAATTGATTAAATTTACACCTTTTCTTTTTGATAAACATATGTTATTATGAATAAAGTTAAATGCAACGAAGAGGAATAGTAACTGTAAACCAGCTTTCAGAAAGTTGCCGGTTGATGCGAGGCAGCAGACGGAATACAGCGAACTCGCCTTGGAGCAGCTTGTTGAACGCATAGAGCAAAGTAGACACAGACGGATATCCCACCGTTACAGGGGAAGAGCATAAGGCTATGACAGTCCGTGCTTAATGAGTGCATGATATTATCATGAAGTAGAGTGGTACCGCGCAAGTTTACTTTCGCCTCTATTGCATCCCGCAGTAGGGGCATTTTTTTCGGCTATAAGCTCGCCGAACGCAGCTGCAAATACAAGCACAGAATTGTGCTTGCACAGGATTCTGTGCTTGTATTTGCAGCTATGTGAGGGAGCAAGGCGACCGACAGAGCGCGAAGCGGTCTGGAGGTTCGGCGAGCTTATAGCCGGAAGGTGTAAGATGCAGAGCAAGGCGACCGACTTAAGCGCGAAGCGGTCTGGAGGTTCGGCGAGCATATAGCCGAATAGTAGAGGGAGCAAGGCGACCTGTGAAACGCGTCTGATTTGTGTATAGGCTGTGCATCACTTACAATTTCCACAAGCAGACCTTGACGAAGGCGTCGGCACTTAACGAGCACGAAGTGCGAGTTTAGTACCGCTACGCCGAAGGCAGAGTGCAAACGTGTCTGCGTTGGAAACTGTAAGTGATGCACAGGAAAAAACACAAACTCACGTTTCACAGACGTCCAATCATAAATTTTTGGAAGGAGATAAACATGAAAAATTTTGAAAAGTATCAAAAAAGTTATTTTATGCCACCGGAAGTCTCATACGACTGGATTAAAAAGGATTCAGTTGATAAGGCTCCTATCTGGTGCAGTGTTGATTTAAGAGATGGTAATCAGTCATTGATTGAGCCGATGAGTCTTGATGAAAAGATAGAGTTTTTCAAGCTTCTTATTGAAGTAGGCTTTAAGGAAATTGAGATAGGCTTCCCGGCAGCATCAGAGACAGAATATAAATTTATGAGAACCCTTATCGAGCAGAATCTTATTCCTGATGACGTGACAGTGCAGGTGCTGACACAGGCAAGAGAGCATATCATCAAGAAGACATTTGAGGCTGTAAAGGGCGCACCGCACGCAGTAGTTCATCTGTATAATTCAACATCTGTTGCACAAAGAGAGCAGGTGTTTAAAAAGAGCAAGGAAGAAATCAAGAAGATTGCCGTTGAAGGCGCAAAGCTTTTAAAGCAGTTAGCTGACGAGACAGAAGGAAACTTCTCATTTGAGTACAGCCCTGAAAGCTTCACCGGAACAGAGGTTGAATATGCGGCAGAGGTCTGCAATGCAGTTCTGGACGTATGGCAGCCGGAGGAAGATAACAAGGTTATTATCAACATTCCTGCAACAGTTGAAAATGCCATGCCACATGTATTTGCGGCGCAGATTGAATATATGCACAAGCATTTAAAATATCGT
Organism: Lachnospiraceae bacterium; assembly: GCA_017442865.1. Classification (GTDB taxonomy): domain Bacteria; phylum Bacillota; class Clostridia; order Lachnospirales; family Lachnospiraceae; genus JAFRXK01. The sequence continues at coordinate 13,468 of JAFRXK010000033.1, forward strand.
AATGCGGTAACGATAAGCTTACATCCGCACAATGACAGAGGCTGCGGCGTTGCTGCTGCTGAGATGGGTCTGCTTGCGGGTGCTGACAGAATAGAGGGTACGCTGTTTGGAAACGGCGAGAGAACAGGTAATGTCGATATCGTGACACTTGCGATGAACATGTTCTCACAGGGCGTTGACCCTGAGCTGGACTTCTCAAACATTCCGAAGATTTGCGAGGTGTATGAGCGTGTTACTAGAATGAAGGTCTATGACCGCCAGCCTTATGCAGGAGCACTTGTATTCTCTGCATTTTCAGGCTCACATCAGGACGCTATCGCAAAGGGCATGAAGTGGCGTGAGGAGAAGAACTGCGAGAAGTGGACAGTGCCTTACCTGCCGATTGACCCGAAGGATGTAGGACGCCAGTATGAGTCAGACGTTATCAGAATCAACAGCCAGTCCGGCAAGGGCGGCGTTGCATATATCTTAAAGCAGAACTTTGGCTTCTCACTGCCTGAGAAGATGAAGGAGGAGGTAGGATACACCGTAAAGGATGTATCGGATAAGGAACACAAGGAATTATCACCTCAGTGGGTATATGAGATATTTGAGAACAAGTACATTACGCCTAACAATGTATTCAGCATACCGGAGTGCCATTTCAAGCAGGTAGACGGTATTATGGCAGACGTTACAATTAATCACGGTGGCAAGCTTACGGTTGTAACCGCAAATGGTAACGGACGTCTTGATGCGGTAAGCAATGCATTAAAGCAGTACTTTGGCATCAGCTATGAGCTTTCATTCTATGAGGAGCATTCATTATCAAGAGGCTCATCCTCAAAGGCTGTTACCTATGTAGGTATTTCATGTAACGGAAAGATTTACTGGGGTGTTGGAATTGACGAGGATATTATCAAGTCATCAATTCAGGCACTCACGGTTGCGGTGAACCGCTTGGACCAAGTTAGGAGTGCGTCCGCTGACAGAGATGAAAGACTTAACGAGATGATAAATTATATTCAGGAAAATTATTTATCGGTAACTCTTGATGATATGTCAGAAAAGTTTCATCTTTCAAAGCCATATATCTCAAAGTACATAAAGGAGAAGTCCGGCAGTACATTTGGTGATATAGTTAAGAAAATGAGAATGAAAAAGGCGCGCACTCTTTTAAAGAACGCCAGCTGCACCGTTGAAAATGTTGCATTTGCGGTAGGCTATCAGAATGTCGAGCATTTTAACAGGGTATTTAAGGACTTTTACGGAATGACGCCTGTACAGTTCAGAAATAAGAAATAAAATGTCAGAATTCTATTGACATAAATGCATTAAAAAACTATATTTAAATTGTTTTTGAAAATAAATTGAAGTGGCGAAGAGCCGGTATTTTAAAGCTTTTCAGGCTGCCGGTGGTTTTGCCAAAAAGGAGAGAACTATGAAAAAGATTATAGCACTTGTTTTAGTTGCAGTTTCTGTTATGTCTCTTGCACTTACAGGCTGCGGCGGTTCAAATTCATCATCAAAGAAGGTTAAGGTAATTGACGTTGCTCTTACAGATGAAGATTATGCATTCGGAGTAAGAAAGGATGACCCTGAATTACTCGCTTCAGTAAATGAGTTTGTTGCGAAGATTAAAAAAGACGGAACACTTGATAAGATTATGAATAATTATTTCGGCGATGGCAAGCCGGAGGGCGTTACGCCTGTAGCTGCGAATACAGATGCTGACCAGCTCGTTGTAGTTACAAATGCAGAGTTTGCACCATTTGAGTACACGGACGGCGGAGTATATTACGGCGTTGACATGGAGATTGCAAAGCTTCTTGCAGAATCTCTTGGAAAAGAGCTCGTAATCATGAATGTTGATTTTGATTCAGTTTGTCTGACTGTTGGCGAGGGCCTTGCAGATATCGCTATGGCAGGTCTTACGGTAAACGAGACAAGAAAACAGACAGTTACATTCTCTGAGTCATACTACAAGGCATCACAGTACATTATTGCTATGGAGTCAGATACAACATTTGATAACTGCAAGACAGTTGAGGATGTTGAGAAGATTTTAGGTGGACTTGACGATTCAACAACAATCGGCGTTCAGTCAGGAACAACAGGTCAGTACTATGTTGAAGGTGACGAGGACTGGGGCTTTGCAGGCTTCCCTGTTAAGTGCACAAGCTATTCTTCAGGAGCGCTTGCAGTTCAGGATATGGTAAACGGCAACATCAAGTATGTCGTTATCGACCAGGCTCCGGCTGAGTATATCGTGGCAGGAATCAACAAGGTCAGCTAAACAGCTTATATCAGCATATGTCTGACTGCCCGCATTAGTGTAATATGCGGTTTTTACAAGAATGTTTTTGTTATACAATATGGTATGCCTCATCATATGATGGGGCATTGCTATTATATGGGAGTGTAGATATGGAGATTTTATTAAATCGCTGGCTGAGCTTCTGGGAAAAGATACAAAATCCCGGAGTATATGGTGAGGTGTTAAAAGGCTTAAGAAATACTGCATATATAGCTGTAGTAGGTCTGATTATAGGAATTGTTATAGGAACGCTGATTGCGGTGGTAAGGGTGGTTCCTAAGTATAAGAGAATTGCAAGGATACTCGATAAAATCTGCACCGTTTACGTTGCCTTTTTCAGAGGAACGCCAATGGTGGTTCAGCTGCTTTTAGGCTATTATGTAATGCTTCCGCTTTTAAATATTACGGCGGATCCTCTTACGGTCTGTGTTATCATATTCGGACTCAACAGCGGCGCATACGTTTCAGAGATAATGCGAGGCGGAATCATGTCTGTAGATATCGGACAGACTGAGGCGGGCAGGGCGCTCGGTTTAAGCTACGCCACCACTATGAAGAAGATTGTAGTTCCGCAAGCGGTGAAGAATATTATTCCTACACTCGGCAACGAGTTCATTACTCTTGTAAAGGAAACATCAATTGTCAGCTTCGTCGGTGCACTCGACCTTTACAAGGCATTCAGAAATATCGGTAACAGTACATACGAGTATATGGTGCCTTACCTTATGATGGCCATTGTTTATATAATACTGGTGCTTATTATTACACTTGGTATTAAGCTTATAGAAAGGAGATTAAGAAGAAGTGATAGACGTAATTAATCTTGAGAAAAGCTTTGGTAATGTCGAGGTTTTAAAGGGCATCACTACAACTATAGATGAGGGAGAAAAGGTTGTTATCATTGGACCTTCCGGCAGCGGCAAGAGCACCTTCCTTAGATGCCTTAACTGCATGGAGGACCCTACAAGCGGCTCAATCATATTTGAGGGCGAGGACCTCGCAGACATGAAGGTTGACATCAATGTTCACCGCCGTCACATCGGTATGGTGTTCCAGCAGTTCAACCTGTTCAACAACAAGACTGTACTCCAGAACATTATGCTCGCACCGGTACATGTGGGCGTGTCGGACATCAGGAAGGCAAAAAGAAAGAACTTTTTTACCAACATTGGCAACATATTCAGAAAAGAACAGAGAGATTTAATAAAAATAGATAAAACAAAGGCGCAGGTAATCGAAGAGGCAAGGGAAAATGCGTACATTCTTCTTAATAGAATCGGCCTTGCGGACAAGGCGGATGTCTATCCGTCAACGTTATCCGGAGGTCAGAAGCAGCGTATCGCCATCGTAAGGGCGCTTGCCATGAATCCGAAGGTAATCCTCTTTGACGAGCCAACCTCTGCACTCGACCCTGAGATGGTAGGTGAGGTTCTCGACCTTATGAAGCAGCTTGCCGACGAGGGCATGACCATGGTGGTCGTAACCCACGAGATGGGCTTTGCAAGAGAGGTAGGCACCAGAATTCTTTTCATAGACCAGGGCATCATTTTAGAGGAGAACACCCCTAAGGAATTCTTCGAAAATCCGCAGCATCCGAGGACAAAGGAGTTTTTGTCGAAGGTGCTGTAGAAAAACGTAAGAAAGTTGGCAGCGCTTTTTCTTAGAAAGGTATTGAATTTTTCAGAATCCAGAATATAATATAGTTAATGAGATTTAAAACAAGTGGAAACTATACAAGGCGGGAACCCTACCGCGCGAAAAAGGTATGAAATATTTATTTTATAATATACTAAAAGAGATTGCATTCACTACTCCTTTAGTATAGAATGTAATTAACAAAGCTGTGTATCAGCGGTGGGTTGACACCTTAAATCTGACACATTATCCGAACGAAGGTGTCGGAGGTTGGCAGGCAACAGAAAAACCTGATATTTTCCAGACGCAGGTGCTGGAGGTTGGCAGACAACAGAAAAATCAACCATGATAAGGGAGTGTTTGATGCTGCGGCATTAGGCATTCCCTTTTTAAAATAATACAAACTGAAAGAGTTGAGTCTAGAAAAAAGACATACAATATTAGTAAAGTGCAAATAATAAAACAAAAAACATAGCTATAGATGCAAATAATGGAGCAAAAAACGTTGCTGTAGGTGCAAATAACTCTTTTTTACTGTTTTAAAATATAAAAGCTGTGCCGCAATGACACAGCTTTTTGAGTAAGCGTTAATGATAGATGTTTAATGGAGAACGTCTGGTTTTACAGCACATTCTTCTCCAGTAGCAGCAATATAATCACCTGCACTACGAGTATCACCGGCATGCCGATTACGAAGTACCAGTGCTTGGTCTTGTGTCTGAAGACGTACATGCCTATGAGTGAGCCGAGGCTGCCGCCCAGAATGGCAATCAGAAAGAGGACTCTTTCCGGAATGCGTCTTGCGTGCTTGATGGCCTTGCGTTTGTCTGCTTCCATACTTAGGAAGCCTGCGAGACTTAAGATGAGAATATATACTGCTATGATTGTGTTAATATTTGGCATAAAAAACCTCCCAATACGTTTTTGTTATTTTAAAACACAAAATAATTGTATAATATGATTAAAAAAGTGTCCAGTAGTGTATTTTATTTTTTAAATGCTTGTGTTATAATAACTTGGATATACGAATAACACATAGGGTTTTTTGTGAATATACATTATATGGAGGATGAAAGATGTATTCATTAGATGAAGTAATGACAGTTGATCCTGAGATAGCACAGGCGATTAATGACGAGACAGCAAGACAGAACAGCCACATTGAGCTTATTGCTTCTGAGAACTTTGTAAGCAAGGCAGTTATGGCGGCTATGGGCAGCACTTTGACAAACAAGTACGCTGAAGGGTATCCGGGAAAGAGATATTACGGCGGATGCCAGTGTGTGGACGTTGTTGAGAATCTTGCGATTGAGAGAGCTAAGGAGCTTTTTGGCGCTGAGTATGTAAATGTTCAGCCACATTCAGGCGCACAGGCAAATATGGCAGTATTCTTTGCAATTGTTAAGCCGGGCGATACAGTTATGGGCATGAACCTTGCACATGGCGGTCATCTTACACACGGAAGCCCTGTAAATATGTCAGGCGCATATTTTAACATTGTTCCTTACGGAGTAAATGACGACGGTGTTATTGATTATGAAGAGGTAAGAAGAATTGCACATGAGGCTAATCCAAAGCTTATCGTTGCGGGTGCAAGCGCTTATCCGAGAGAGATAGATTTCAAGAAGTTCAGAGAGATTGCTGACGAGGTTGGCGCAGTGCTCATGGTAGATATGGCGCATATCGCAGGTCTTGTAGCAGCAGGCGTTCACATGAGCCCGATTCCATACGCTCATGTTGTTACAACAACTACACATAAGACACTCAGAGGACCTCGTGGCGGCATGATTCTTTGCGGAGACGCTTCAGTTGCTGCAGAGTTTAACTTCAACAAGGCAGTATTCCCGGGCATTCAGGGAGGACCTTTGATGCATGTTATCGCTGCAAAGGCAGTATGCTTTAAGGAAGCACTTTCAGACGAATACAAGGATTACCAGAGACAGATTGTTAAGAATGCAAAGGCACTTGCTGACGGACTTTTATCAAGAGGCTTCAATCTTGTATCAGGCGGCACAGACAATCATCTTATGCTGCTTGACCTTAGAGGCACAGGCATTACAGGCAAGGAAGCAGAGAAGGTGCTTGACAGTGTAAACATTACTGCAAATAAGAACTCAATTCCAAATGACCCGGAGAAGCCATTTGTAACAAGCGGTGTTCGTCTTGGTACGGCAGCAGTTTCTTCAAGAGGCATGAAGGAAGAGGATATGGATACTATTGCAGAGGCAATTAAGCTTGCACTTTCAGGAGTTGAAGATAATCTTACAAAGGCAAAGGAGCTTGTTAAGGCATTAACAGATAAGTATCCATTATATTAATTTTCAGTGGTTATGTATCGGAGGTATATTATGCAGAATATTAAAAGAGTAGTTAAGAAAGCATGCATATTTGCTGTTGTGCTTGTATGTACTATGGTGGGAGCCGGCGCTTTACTGAGAGGAGCTGCTCCGCTTACAGGCAGTGCAAATGGAGGATATGTGATAACAGCTCATGCAGTAAGCGATACAAATACAGAGGCACTTATTAATTTTTACAAGGAAGAAGTAGCAAGATTGAACAAACAGTGCAATATCCTTTTGATTATTGCAGTGCTGCTTCTTATTGCGCTCATTATTACGCGTCTTATCCAGCCGCAGCAGAGTATCTATGAGATACAAAAGAGCATAAAGAGGGCTGATAAGAAGGCTGAGGCTGAAGAAGAAAAAAAGGCCGATGATTTAGAGCGGGAGGATATCTTCGAGGATGCGGTCAGAAGTGCGAAGCCTAGAGAATTTGAGTACAATGTTGACGTAACAGAAGATTCGGTAAAAGAAGATACAGAAGAATAATTGATGAAGTACGCTCCGTTGCAATTTACAACGGGGCGTTTTTTGTCATAAAGGACGGTATTCAATTTTATCCTGCATTAAAATAACGTTGCATATGGCTTTCATACAGTGGTAAAATTGATTTATTGCCGCAAGCAGCTAGACAAGCGGACGAGCTTGCCGAGGGGTTTTTGACTTAAAAATATTTAAAATACTATACATGAGGAGCAGGTATTATGATGAAGAGATTTTTAAAGGTTTTTCTGGCAGTTATGATGCTTTGTCTGCCGGCGATGATTATCCCGGCGACAGCATTTGCAGATGAGGAATCGGCAGAAGATACGTACAGGGGAGGAAGCATACCGGTGCTTAAGATTACCTTCCGTGATGATGTTGACCCTGATACGGGAGAGGTCATTTTGTCGGGAGATGAGAAGATAGAACTCATGAATGAGAGTATTAAGCATGAGTACCGCGCAGAGGGCGTTAGTATGAGCCTTATAGTCCCTGATACCTATGACAACCCTGAAAGCGATATTCTTGACGGAGTATCGGGCTACACAGGAGAGAAGGAGCTTGAGCTTGAGTTTATAAGGGGACGTGGAAATTCAACGTGGGCAAATGATAAAAAGCCTTATAAAATCAAGCTTGACAAGAAGGCTAATCTTTTTGGATTAGGTAAGAATAAGCACTGGGCACTGCTTGCAAATGCAAATGACCGCTCGCTTATCTTAGACAGAATTATAGGTTATATAGGCGACCGGATGGGAATGCCTTACACGCCAAGATGTGTTCCTGTGGACCTTTTTATGAATGATAAATATTGCGGAAGCTATGTTCTGGCAGAAGAGGTACGCGTTGATGACAACCGCGTTGAAATAGATGAGGTAGATGAAAATGCATCTGACCCGGATTCGGTTGATATAACGGGTGATTATTTGTTTGGCACCATGTATAAATTCAATTCCTCAGCAAGTGAAAGATTTAAGACCTCAAGAGGTACGATTTTCAGTTACGATACTCCTTCCTATGAGCTGGAGGAGGGGGAAGAGCTTACCGACGCACAGAAGGCACAGCAGGAGTATTTAAAGAGCTTCCTTGACAGGGTTGAGGACGCAATATATGGCGAAAATTTCACAAATGAGCTGGGCGAGAACGTCTGGGATCTGATGGATATGCATTCACTTGCGGATTACTGGATGCTGCAGGAGTTTACATGTAATCCGGACGCATTTTACACGCCTAGTACATATCTTTACAAGCTTAAGGATACGATAAACGAAGACGGCAGTGTGACACCGGGCAAGCTTTACTGGGGACCGCTGTGGGACTTTGACTTCGTGTGGGGTGCAATTCAGACAACGGGCTTTATGAATACGGAAAGTCCGTGGGTTGATGAATTAAGACAGGATGATGCATTTGTAAAGGAGATTGAAAACAGCTGGAGAAAGCTTGACGGTGTGATTGATGAGCTTACAAGTGAAGGCGGAATCATGGATCAATACATCGAAGAGATGGACGAATCATGGAGTGCCGACAGGAGACGCTGGCCGGTGCCGAAGGAGGATAACAGATATGATGACCCTCAAAGCTGTGCAGAGGGAGTAAATGCTTTAAGGGCTGCATTTGAGGAGCGCCGTGAGTGGATTAATGATAATTTGGACGGCTTAAAGACAGTATATCACAAGCTGACATTTATGAACGGTGATGAGTTTGTGCAAAGATATAAGGTGTATGAAGGTTTTACGGGCGGAGAAAAACCTGAGGCACCATATAAGGATGGTTTGTTGTTTATGGGCTGGTATACAAAAGACCATGTAAAATATGATGAGGATGAAGCAGTATTTGAGGATATGGTTTATTACGCTGAATATGCCGACCCGTCAACAGTAAGCCACGCAACAGATTTGCTTTTTAATATGCCTGAAATGTGGATTACATGGGGCGGCACAGCTTATTATGACTTGTTTCCGGTTGATGCTGTTGACAATAGAATAGAGTGGTCATCCTCGGATGAAAGCATACTTACAATTGATAATTCGGGTTATATGCTGGTGAATCAGGATGCCTTAGACGGAAGAGACAGGGCGGATGTTTATATTACCGCAAGACTTGTCGGATGCGGCAAGGAGTTTGTGCAGCATATCGTTATATACGATGATACAAAAATAGAGCTGCCACAGCCTGAAAGACTTATATTTGAGGATAATGTAACTTTAAAGACCGGAGAATACAAAAAGCTTCAATATACAATGGAGCCTGAGGTAAATGATTTGAATCGGTTCTTTGAGCTTTCGTTTACATCAACGAATGAGGATATAGTAGCTATACCGGGATATGGCGTGATTGAAGGCGTTTCTCCGGGAACAGCGCAAATAATTGTTGAAAAGTATGTTTACAGGGAGGATATTGACCAGGAGGAACTTTTGTTCCGTTATGAGCTTACGGTTAATGTAGTTGAGGATGAGACAGAGCCTGATACACAGGGTGAGACAGAGTCCGACACACAGCACGGGACAGAGCCGTCGTCTCAGGGACAGACGGAGTCTGAGGCTGAGACAGACGCAGGTACAAGGCCGGCGGATGGCGGTTCGGGAGGCATTACTCCTTCTCCTGCAACCGGAGATGATACAAATGGGTATATCTGGCTTGTTATGCTGATGTTGTCAGGAGTCTGCGTGATAAACAGCATTAAAAAGAGGAAAATAAAAGTATCTTGACACAACTGAGCGTTTGTTATATATTATATATAACAGATGTTAAATATACGTGTTTTATCCTGAGCATATCGTGTCAGGCGATATGCCCGGGGTGATAGAGAGAAGGTGCAGTTATGCTTATCAAAATTGATTTTAATAGTGATGAAGCTTTATATATGCAGCTTAAGAACCAGATTATTGTGGGGATTGCGACGAATATGCTTCAGGACGGGGATACGCTTCCGTCGGTGCGCTCGCTTGCCGAGGACATAGGCATTAATATGCATACGGTGAACAAGGCTTATTCAGTGCTCAGACAGGAGGGCTTTGTCAAGCTGGACAGAAGACGGGGAGCAGTGGTTGCGATTGATATCAACAAGATGCGTGCTATTGAGGAGCTGTCGGATGAACTGCATGTGGTGCTTGCAAAGGCTGCATGTATGAATGTCAACAGGGCGGAGATGCATGAGATGGTTGACAGAATTATGGACAATTATGAGAAGATACTGGGAACTGAAAGTGATAATAGGAGGTAGCGCATATGCTTTGTGAGAGATGCAGACAGAGAGAGGCGAATGTGCGGTTTACTGAGGTTATAAACGGTGTGAAGACAGAGCACATGCTGTGTATGCAGTGTGCTATGGATATGGATTTGGGTTCCGTAGGTATATTTGGCGGAGAGAATCCTATTGGCAAGATTATTTCAGGTATACTGGGTGCCAATATGGAGACGGCAAAGAAGGTAGAGTCATTGAACCAGATTTCGTGCCCTACCTGCGGTATGGCGTATTCAGAGTTTGTCAACGACAGCAGATTTGGATGCCCTGACTGCTACAATGTGTTTGATATTTTAATTAATGATAATATAAAGCAGCTTCAGGGCAATACAAGGCATATTGGCAAGAAGCCGAGATTTGGCTGGAAAACCGACAGTGAGCCGGCAGAGCGTATTGATACAACTGAAGGCGAGCTTGCGCTTTTGGAATCGAAGCTTGCTGAGGCAATTGCAGAAGAGGAGTATGAGCAGGCGGCAAAGCTTAGAGATGAGATTAAGAGGATAAAGGGAGGACTGGCGGATGCTTAAGTGGTATGAGAAAACCGAGGGCCAGCATGATGTATTTGTCGCACAGAGAATACGTCTTGTAAGGAATATTGAGCATTGCAATTTCCCTGAGAAGATGAGTGCCCAGGAGAGCCGTGACCTTTTGGAGAAAATGAAGCAGGAGTTTAGCGATATAAGAAGCGTTAGTGACATTGAGTATGATTATTATGATATCGATTCGATGGATGCCCGCTCAAAAAGCATGCTTTATGAAAGAAGAATTATTAATAAGGCTTTGATGGAGAAGTCTGAGCCGGCCGGTATACTGCTTGCGCAGGACGAGGCATCGGGCATAGTTATGAACGGTGACGACCATATAAAGCTTTTTGAGCATTCGTGCTCGGAAGCTCTTGATGAATTGTGGGCAAAGGCTGATGTGCTGGATGACTATATAAATTCGCATTTTTCTTATGCATATAGTGAAAAATACGGCTATTTAACAGCATTTCCAACGAATGTCGGTACAGGTATGAAGGCGTCGGTGATTATGCATCTGCCGCTTTTATCAGGCAGCAGGCAGTTTAAGACGCTGTTTAATGAGATGGGACGCTTCGGTATTACGTTAAAGAATGTCTATGCGGAGAATGGCGAGAATTTTGGCTCGCTGTATGAGATTTCAAACCAGAAGACTCTCGGTCAGACGGAGGAGGATATTGTTGAGGTGGTTACGAAGATGGCAAATCAGCTTGCCGATTCAGAGAGAAAGCTCAGGTCTGTCGCATTAAGAAACCACAGGGTGAATATTGAGGATGAGGTATACAAGTCCTACGGAGTATTAAAATATGCAAGAAAGCTTACCGTAAAAGAGGCGATGACTTATTTATCGCACGTTCGCAAGGGCGTTCTTGACGGACTTATTTCGACGGAGAAGCCTGTGAATATATTCGGCATCATGATGGAGATACAGTCGGCGAACCTTCTTGGCAGTCACAATTCTGAGAGTGAGGAGCCGGATGCACTCAGGGCCGAATATGTAAGAAAGCATCTTCCGAACCTTATATAAGTGGTGTAGAAGCTTTCTAAAAAGCATCCTGCGAACCTTATAAAAGAGAAGCGGAGCCTTTTAAAAAGCATCCTGCGAACCTTATATAAGAGAAGTAGAAGCTTTCTAAAAAGCATCCTGCGAACCTTATATAAAAGGCAGAGAGAAGCATTTGAAAGCGTTATTTATATAATTATATAATGATTTTTGAAGATGTTCTGCGCTTTTATATGAGGTCGTGGACAGTTAAATGATTTTAATATTTTTATAGATTGAAGGAAAGGACATACAGGATATGTTTGAGAAATTTTCAAATAAAGCCAGGGCTGCTGCAGATATTGCGGTGAGTGTTTCGGTTACACTCGGACAGGGATATGTCGGAACAGAGCACATTCTGCTTGGCATTATTCAGGAGGGAACCTCGGGCGCATCAAGAATACTTAACAGCCATGGTGTTACAAGAGAAAGAGTTGCCGACCTTATCAGAAGGCTTATTGCGCCTTCTGAGAACGTGCATATTGCCGAGAGAGGCTCATATTCGCCAAGGGCGGTAAGATTGATAGAGGCGGCTGATAAGGAGGCTATGCAGTTTAAATCGCAGCTTATACTGCCGGAGCACCTTTTGATTGCGATTATCAAGGATTCGGAGTGCGCTGCGTCCAGAATACTTACATCCATGGCGGTCAATATTCAGAAGCTTTACATGGATATCCTGGTCACGATGGGCGAGGATGCGAACAAATACAGGGATGACGTGGATATTGCCAAGGCGAGGGAGAAGGGCAAGAGCAATACGCCTACGCTTGATACCTACAGCCGTGACCTTACCGATATGGCGAGAGAGGGAAAGCTTGACCCTGTTATCGGCAGGGAGGACGAGATTGAAAGAGTTATACAGATACTTAGCAGAAGGACAAAGAACAACCCTTGTCTTATTGGAGAGCCTGGCGTTGGAAAGACTGCGATTGCAGAAGGACTTGCTCTCAAAATCGTTGAGGGCAATGTTCCGGATACTGTTAAGGATAAGAGAGTTGTTACGCTTGACCTTTCCGGCATGGTTGCAGGCTCAAAGTACAGGGGCGAATTTGAGGAAAGAATCAAGAGCGTTATCAATGAAGTGAAAAGAAGCAGGGATGTACTGTTGTTTATAGACGAGCTGCATACGATTATCGGCGCCGGAGGCGCCGAGGGTGCGATGGATGCTTCAAATATATTAAAGCCTTCACTCGCAAGAGGCGAGATTCAGGTTATCGGCGCAACTACCATAGATGAATACAGGAAGCATATTGAGAAGGACGCCGCATTGGAGCGCCGCTTCCAGCCGGTTGTTGTAGAGGAGCCTACACAGGAGCAGGCGATAGAGATACTTAAGGGACTGAGGGAGAGCTATGAAAAGCATCACAAGGTTACTATTACTGATGAAGCCCTGGTTGCTGCCGTAAAGCTTTCCGCAAGGTATATAAATGACCGTTTTCTGCCTGATAAGGCGATTGATTTGATAGATGAGGCTTCTTCAAAGGCAAGGCTTACGACCTATGTCGAGCCTGAGGAGATAGGTAAGCTTGCGGACAGAATCAAGGAGCTTGAGGACAAGAAGATAGCTGCTATCAAGAACGAGGAGTTTGAAAAGGCCGGAGATATAAAGAAGGAGCAGGAGAAGCTCAGGGAAGAAAAAGAGAATCTTTTAAAGGCGTGGGAGAAGGAGAAGAACGAGACAAAAATCAGCGTAAATGAAAGCAATATTGCGGATATTGTTGCAAGCTGGACAAAGATTCCGGTAAGGAAGCTTGAAGAGGGTGAGGCTGAGAGGCTTCGTAAGCTCGAAAGTGTTCTTCACGAAAGAGTAATCGGACAGGAAGAGGCTGTGACGGCGGTTTCAAAGGCTGTAAGACGAGGCAGGGTCGGACTTAAGGACCCGAAGAGGCCGATAAGCTCATTCTTATTCTTGGGACCTACCGGCGTAGGCAAGACCGAGCTTTCAAAGGCGTTGTCGGAGGCGATGTTTGGCACAGAAAACTCACTTATCAGAGTTGATATGTCTGAATATATGGAGAAGCACAGTGTTTCTAAGATTGTCGGCTCACCGCCGGGATATGTCGGCTATGAGGAGGGCGGCCAGCTCAGCGAAAAGGTAAGGAGAAATCCTTATTCAGTAATTCTTTTTGATGAGATAGAAAAGGCACACCCGGATGTGTTCAATATACTTCTTCAGGTGCTTGATGACGGACATATTACCGATGCTCAGGGCAGAATGATTGATTTTAAGAATACGGTTATTATCATGACTTCAAATGCAGGCGCGTCAAAGATAATTGAACCTAAGAAGCTGGGCTTTATTTCGGACAATTCGCCGGAGAGCGACCATAAGCTTATGAAGGACAATGTTATGGCTGAGATAAAGAAGATATTCAAGCCTGAATTCTTAAACCGTATAGATGATATTATTGTATTCCATTCACTTGAGAAAAAGGAAATGATACAGATAGTCGAGATTATGTTAAAATCGCTCAGTAAAAGAACCAGGGAGCAGATGAATATCACTCTTGATGTGGATGAAGAGGTAAAGAATTATATTGTTGACAAGGGTTATGACCCTAAGTATGGCGCAAGACCTCTTAAGAGAACTATCCAGACTGAGATTGAAGACAGGCTTGCGGAGGAAATACTGGACAACAGGATATTTGACGGCGATGAGGTTCATTTTACACTTGAGAACGGAGACATCAAAATTTCATCAACTCATACTATAAAATTGTAGAAATATATATTGCTTTATAGTATAATTGATATAGGGGTTAAAGGACATGCTTTTTGTGCCGGCACGAAATGCATGTGACCCAAACACGCAGCTATATCATATAACTGAAGGCGGTACATGAATGTTATGCCGGGGTTATACGGCGTGAAGCTTTAAAAGCAAAGATATGTTTTATTGACTAGGAGGAAGCCGAAATGGCAGGAGTAAAAGAATTAATACGTACAGAAGACAACAATACGATAAGCTTTGGTGATTACGAATTGACCCAAAAGAGCAAGCTTACCGGATACGAGTTCAACGGAGATATTTACAAGGTTAAGACCTATGACGAGATTACGAAGCTCGAGAAGAACGATATGTTTGTATATGAGTCTGTGCCGGGAACGGCAGTTACATATTTTCAGGTAACTGAAGATGGTGTGTCATTTACTGTTGAGGGTGACAAGGATGCACAGATAACTCTGGAATTAGAGGACAATACGGAATATCTTGTTAAGATTAATGGGGAGAAGGCAGGTTTTATTGAATCGAACATGAGCGGAAAGCTTACATTCAGCGTAGAACTTGAGAATGTAGATAAGGTTGATGTTGAGATAATAAAAGAATAATAAAACCGCAGTATTCCGGTTGTTTATATGATGTCAATAGTCCCAAGGTGATGTGATTAGCGTCATCTTGGGATTTTTTTAGGCGGATAGGAGAATAAATTATGGCAAAGAAAACTACTGCTTTTTTTTGTAATGAATGTGGGTTTGAATCTTCAAAGTGGATGGGACAGTGTCCGGGATGCCATTCGTGGAACACATTTGTGGAGGTCCCTGTACAAAAGAAAGCTTCAGGAAGTACAAAAGTGGTGAATATGGACAACAGGCCTGTGATGCTGGATGAGATATCGACAGACCTGGATGCAAGGGTTTCGACAGGTATTGATGAGCTTGACAGAGTATTGGGCGGTGGAATTGTAACCGGTTCTCTTGTACTTGTCGGCGGAGACCCGGGCATAGGCAAGTCTACCCTTTTGCTTCAGATGTGCAGAAATCTTGCACACGACGGACGAAGTGTGCTTTATATTTCAGGCGAGGAATCCTTAAAGCAGATAAAGCTGCGCGCCGCCAGAATAGGAAGCTTTCAGGGGGATTTGAAGTTTTTGTGTGAGACCGATCTTGACGTTATTGAGAATACTATTAAGACCTGTAAGCCTGAGATGGTTGTAATTGATTCTATTCAGACTATGTACAGGGAAGACATAGGCTCTGCACCGGGCAGTGTCAGTCAGGTCAGGGAGTCAACAAATATCCTTATGCAGCTCGCAAAGGGGCTTGGCATATCGATATTTATTGTAGGACACGTTACCAAGGAAGGAACCGTTGCCGGACCTAGGGTGTTAGAGCACATGGTTGATACCGTGCTTTATTTTGAGGGAGACAGAAGCGCTTCCTACAGAATCCTTCGCGCGGTGAAGAACAGGTTTGGCTCAACGAATGAGATAGGCGTATTTGAGATGGTGATGGAGGGCTTAAAGGAGGTTCTTAATCCTTCGGAATTTATGCTTAACGGCAAGCCGCACGAGGCTTCAGGCTCTGTTGTTACATGCTCAATGGAGGGCAGCAGGCCGATACTTTTAGAGGTTCAGGCGCTTGTGTGCCATACAAATTTCGGACTTCCGAGACGTACTGCGGCGGGAACCGATTACAACAGGGTCAATCTTTTGATGGCAGTCATGGAGAAGCGTGCGGGAATGCATTTATCAGAGTGCGACGCCTATGTTAATATTGCGGGCGGAATAAAGATAAATGAGCCGGCGATAGACCTCGCAATCGTTATGGCGCTTGCATCGAGCGCAAAGGACAACTTTGTGGACGAGAAGACAGTCGTTTTTGGCGAGGTGGGACTATCCGGCGAGGTTCGTGCCGTAAGTCAGGCAGAGCAAAGGGTTAAGGAAGCACTAAAGCTTGGCTTTACGTCCTGCATTGTGCCTCAGGTATGCATTCCTCAGCTCAGTATGATTCAGGGAATCAATATTACCGGAGTATCAACAGTTTCAGAAGCAATTAAGCTATTATAATATAATCGGTTTTTATCAAAAAACGCTTGATTTTTTCTTACACATATGCTATGCTTTAAAGCGTAACGCTTTAAAGTGATAAAGAACACTAGACTGGAGGATTAAAAAAATGGAACTTGTAGGTAATTTGTTATCAGTAAGACATGATGTGCGTGTGTTTGACGCAACAATAAGAGACGGCGGACTTGTTAATGATTTTTATTTCAGCGATGAATTCGTTAAGGATTTGTATAATATGAATGTTAAGGCCGGAGTAGACTATATGGAATTTGGCTACAAGGCTTCTAAGGATATATTTGATGTAAATAAATTTGGAAAGTGGAAGTTCTGCAATGATGACGATATCAGAAGCATTGTCGGAGACAATGATACAAAGCTTAAGGTTTCGGTAATGGCAGACGTGGGACGCTGCGATTACAAGCATGATATTCAGGAGAAGAGCAACAGCCCTATAGACATGATAAGGGTTGCAACATATATTAATACATTGCCGGAGGCTCTTGCGATAATTGAGGATGCTGAGAAAAAAGGCTATGAGACCACCTGCAATATCATGGCGATATCAAACTGCCAGGAGAATGATGTAAAGTATGCTCTGGAGATGCTTGCACAGTCCTCAACCGAGGCAATCTACATTGTGGACAGCTATGGTGCATTATACCCTGAGCAGATTAGAAGAATTGCTGACTTGTACTTAAATACTACTGCAAAATATGGCAAGAAGATAGGCATTCATGCACATAACAACCAGCAGTGTGCATTTGCAAATACTATTGAGGCACTTTCGATAGGCTGCAGCTTCCTTGACGCAACGGTTTGCGGCATGGGCCGTGGCGCGGGCAACTGCTCACTTGAGGGTCTGATAGGCTTCCTTAAGAACCCTGAATACAAGCTCTTCCCTGTGCTTCAGTTCATTGAAAAGCATATGGTGCCGCTTAAGGAGAGCGGAGTAGTATGGGGTTATGATATTCCTTACATGCTTACCGGACTTGTAGACCAGCATCCGCGTACAGCGATAGCCGCCATAAAGGAAAATGACACAAGATATGTGGATTTGTACAAGAACCTTCTCGACAGAGACTAATCGGCATATATTGATTTATTACGCTTTAAATGCTATAATCTTATTTGTTATATTAATAATAAATGTTATTATGGAGGATAAGTTATATGGAGAACAAGCGTAATATCTGGAAGCTGATAGCTGTTGCCGAAATTCTTCTGCTCATGTGTTTAGCCATTCTTTATATAAATAAAGTTGGCTGGAAGCAGGATACCGGCACATCTAAGAATGCTGACAGCTCAGTATTTACAAGCTGGACGGCTGATGCCGCTTCAAAGAAGGCTTTGGTAGAGTTTGTTGAGTCAGTTACAAAGGAAGGCAGCAAGGACTTTATTCCTGTAGAGGACAGGGTTGCCGTATTTGACCTTGACGGAACATTATTCTGTGAGACAGACCCGGTATACTTTGATTACTGTCTGTTTATGCACCGTGTGACAGAGGACCCTGATTACAAGGATAAGGCGTCAGAATTTGAGCGTGAGGTTGCTGAAAAGATTCAGACCATGATTGACACCGGTAAATCCGCAGAGGGCCTTGAGGTAGACCACGGAAAGGGCGTTGCATCAGCATTTGCAGGCATGACTATTGATGAATTTGAAAACTATATAAGAGAGTTTAAGAAGACTCCTGCAAGAGGATACGACGGCATGACAATCGGGGATGAGTTCTACAAGCCTATGCTTCAGGTTATAGACTATCTTCAGGCAAATGATTTTACGGTTTACATAGTAAGCGGTACTGACAGACTGATTGTTCGTGGAATCGTAGACGGTGCTCTTGATATTCCTGCAAGACAGGTTATCGGCTCAGATGAGACTATCGTTGCAAGACAGCAGGGCGAGTCAGACGGACTTGATTATGTGTTTGATGCTGAAGATGAGCTGATTCTTGGCGGTGATTTCCTTATAAAGAACCTTAAGATGAATAAGGTTGGCGTTATCGCACAGGAGATAGGCATACAGCCTGTATTATCCTTTGGTAACAGCACCGGAGACTCAAGCATGGCAGAGTACGTTACATCAAACAACAAATACAAGAGCCTTGCATTTATGTTATGCTGCGACGATACAGAGCGTGAGAACGGAAATGTTGAGAAGGCAGACAAGATGTACAAGCTTTGTGAGGAATATGACTGGGTTCCGATTTCTATGAAGAATGACTGGACGACGATTTACGGCGACGGCGTTACAAGAAAGAAATAAATTTTGATTGAACAATACCACGGCGGGGC
>JAFRXK010000034.1 GCA_017442865.1 Lachnospiraceae bacterium
GGTTATATGTATATATACTGCCCTGATAGTACCATACCTCACCGCTTACCGGATATCCCGGCTGCCCGTCACCCGGATCACGGTCAGGGCTTCCCACGCCCATATTAAACATTACATTTGCACTTGTATAACCAGCATTTGCGTATGTATACCAGCCGCTTCCCTGTGACGCATCCGCGCTCATAAGCGTGCCCGGCCAGCCGGCTGTAATTGTGGTGCCACCGTCCGTATATGCATAAATGTAAGGAGTGCCATTACCCCAGTCTGTTCTCTTAAAATGAACAATAAGTGAGCCTTCCGGCGCCGGCTGTGTCTCAGGCTCCTCATATGAATTTATAGGATTATATATTACATATACTGAATTTGCATTTATGTAACCTGAAATATTACCGTTTGATACCGTAAACGTACTGCCGCTTATCTGGTCCTTATAGGTTCCGTTTGCAAGCGAGGTCTGCGTATAAAGATTCTGTCCTGCGCCCTTATTTACAATAACCATTCCCTTATTTCCACGCTCGATTATGAGGGTTGAAGTGCCATTGTAATTTTTCATGCTTTCACTCTGGTCTATCATCTCATTGTGGAATCTGTTTACTGCAACAATAGTATTATCATAGAAGAAGGCATCTCCCATATCTCCAAGGCGTGACTGCTCAGGGAACATGACTCCGTTTCCACCGCCCTTAGGTCTGCTGAAGAATAATGGTGTGCCGTATCTTCTTGATGCAAGAATTGCCCATGCAAATCTTAAATCATTATTACTCATATATGTTGATACGCCATCACAGTAATTATCATGAGATTCTACCCATGTAACAAGATTGTCCGGATTCACGCCGTCTGCATAATATGCTGAAAGTCTTGATGATGAAAGGTCATTTGCGGCAAGCTGCTCTCGTACAACATAGCCGTAGCTTGACGCAGTCACATTCATATACTGTGCGTACGCAGAATCACGGCTTATGCTGTCCTGAAGTATTTCACCATACTGGAACGCAGAGCCGTTATTCAAAATCGTCGGCCAGAAGCTTCCGCCATAGCCCTGGTCATCCGGAAGCTCGATATGCTTTGCCGCATCAAATCTGAAGCCATCAGCACCATCCGCAACGCACTGTCTTAAATACGACAATATTCTCTGCTGTACTACAGAGCTTTGCGTATTTAAGTCCCACAGTCCAAGCAGGGCGTTCTGTGTCACATCATAACGGTCGCTCCAATTACTTATGCCGGTGTTGCCATGAAAATATGAGCTGTTCTGCCAGTTTGAATTAATCTTACTCCAGTCTGATGTCATATGATTTGCAACAACATCAACGATAATCTTTATTCCATATTTGTCAGCTTCATTACACATCGCAATAAATTCAGCCTCTGTACCCAACTGATAATTACCGATAGTATAATTCGTAGGCTGATAATGATAGTACCAGTGTCCGCCAAAGGTAAGTGCTCCGTTATCCCCGACAACGCACTCATTAATCGGTGATGTCTGCACCGACGTATATCCTGCCTGTGCAATCAGCTTCATATTGTTTTTAATAGTGTTAAATGACCAGCACCACGCATGCAGAATAACGCCGTCATTTGTGTTATCTGCAAGTCCATAATCCTCTGCAGCGTAAGCTGTAACCATGCTGTCAGTATTCCCCCACGCCGCAGGCTCACTGCCGGCTAAGGCGGTTACAGTCATAACAAATGTTAATATACCTGCCAGTAATTTCTTCTTTAAACGATACATATTGCCCCTCCCTATGTTTAGTTTAACGTTTAACTTTAATTATACGATATCACACCAATAAAGTATTGTCAAACTCTTTTAAGGCTGGTATACCGTTTAACTCAATCTTTTTTATACCACAAGAATTTATTAATGAATTAAAAAACAATTGAAAAAATACAAATAATAAAATAAACTTATAATATCAGCATTTTTAAGGAGTCATTTATGAACAATTCATATTTAACAGCAAACTATCACTCACACACCTTTCGCTGTCATCATGCAGAGGGTACAGAAAGGGAGTATGTCGAGCATGCGATAGACGCAGGTATAAAGATACTTGGTTTTTCAGACCATGCTCCTCTTCTGTTTTCAAGATACCCCGGACACAAATCCGGTATCCGCATGCAAATGTCAGAGCTTGACGACTACTGCAGGGTAATTAACAGTCTTAAGGACGAATATAAATCACAGATAGAAATTCATTTAGGTCTGGAACTGGAATATACCTTCCATGATTTTAAAGAGCAGATTGCCATATACCGCGACGCAGGTATAGAATATGTTATACTGGGTCAGCATTTTCTTGGTGACGAGCCTGAAGGAATATATAACGGCAGACCGACAAGGAGCAGTGAACAGCTGCACAGGTACGTCAACCAATGCATAGAAGGCATGTCTACCGGTGTGTATACATATATAGCGCATCCCGATATAATTAACTATTCCGGTGATGACGATTTGTACGCCAGTGAAATGGACAGGCTGTGCAAGGCGGCGCTTGAATATGACATTCCGCTGGAGATAAATCTTCTCGGACTTTACTACGTCAAGCAGTACCCTTGCGAGCGCTTTTTCAGGCTTGCCGCACAAAACGGCAACAAAACTATTTTTGGCGTAGACGCACACATGCCTGAGTTTTATGACAATAAGGACGTTCTTAAATCGGGGCGCAGATTTGCTGAGAGCCTTGGCTTACACGTTATTGATACAGTTCCTCTAAAGAATCTGTCGGATTATTAAGGAGGTTATATGGTCACCTTTTCATTTGTTGAAATAAAAGATATTACATCACATATTTTTATTAAAGATACCTTTGATTCATTTCTTCTCTACGAAGCAGAATTTGTTACCGGCACTTCATTTTCAATTGACGGAGCTCTTAACAAGGCTTTCTTTGACAGTGATGAGCTTGAGCTTATCAGGGATGATTTCATACGGTGGGCAGATATTAAACCAATATGCTTTAATATTATCAAAGGAAAAAAGCTTCCGCTGAGCTTTAAGCTTACATTCAAGCTTTCTTATGCAAATACGGAACGCTTCATAAAGCAGACCGGTATACAACTTACGGCCGATGAGCTTAACGGTCTTTTTATAAATTTAAGGTACGTAAATAACAAACTTACAGCCACAACAGGCACCTCAACACGCAATTTCACATTAGACCGCTCATACGAAAAGGCCTGGGATGAGATGATTTTCAAATTCTTTAAGCAGAAGGAAATTTTAATAGAATCTTTATAATATTATTAGCACTCATTTATGTTGAGTGCTAATTTTCTATTGACTTTACAAACCGGTTGTATTACTATATACATTGTTGAGTATTACTTTAAGCAAAAATACTATGCTTAAATTACTTTAAGCAAAAGGATTCTGCTTAAGATAACAAATTATAAAAACGGAAGGTGATTTTTATGGCAACAAAACAGGGTAATTTATCTATTAACAGTGAAAATATTTTCCCTATAATTAAAAAATGGCTATACAGCGACCATGATATTTTCTTCAGAGAGCTTATCTCAAACGGCTGCGACGCCATTACCAAGCTTAAGAAGCTTGACGGCATGGGCGAATACGCTCTGCCTGAGAATTACAAGGGCAAGGTTGAGGTTATCGTAAATTCTGAGGACAGAACTATTAAGTTTATTGATAATGGTCTCGGCATGACCTTTGACGAGGTTGAGGAATATATCAACCAGATAGCATTCTCAGGAGTTCAGGACTTCCTTGAAAAATACAAGGACAAGACCAGCGAGGACCAGATTATCGGTCATTTCGGTCTCGGCTTCTACTCTGCTTTCATGGTTGCAGACAAGGTAACTATTGATACTCTTTCATTCAAGGACGGTGCGACGGGCGTACACTGGGAATCTGACAACGGAACAGAATTTGAGATGTCAGACAGTGACAGAACAAGCGTCGGTACAGAGATTACCCTTTACATCAATGATGACAGTGTGGAGTTCACAAACGAGTACAGGGCGAAGGAAGTTATTGAAAAATACTGCTCCTTCATGCCTACAGAGATTTTCGTTACAAATCCTAACGCCGAGCCGCAGTATGATACTGTAAATCCTGATGAGGTGCTTGACACGGACACTGTAATTGAAACAGTAGTTGAAGACGCCAAGACAGAAGAAAAAACAAATGACGACGGCACTACCGAAACAGTTGAGGTATCTCCTGCCACTACAAAGGTTAAGATTTTAAGAAGACCTGTACCAATAAATGACCCGAATCCTCTTTGGAACAAGCACCCGAACGAATGTACAGATGAAGAATACAAGAAGTTCTACCGCACAGTATTTAATGACTACAAGGAGCCTTTATTCTGGATACACCTTAACATGGACTATCCGTACAACATTAAGGGTATATTATATTTCCCGAAGATTAATACGCAGTACGAATCAATTGAGGGAACCATCAAGCTTTACAACAATCAGGTGTTTATTGCCGACAATATTAAGGAGGTTATACCGGAGTTTTTACTTCTGCTTAAGGGCGTTATCGACTGCCCTGACCTGCCGCTTAATGTGTCAAGAAGCGCGCTTCAGAACGACGGCTTTGTAAAGAAGATATCAGACTATATTACAAAGAAGGTTGCCGACAGGCTCACCGGCATGTACAAGACAGAAAAAGAAAATTACGAGAAGTACTGGGATGATATCAGTCCGTTCATCAAGTTCGGCTATATCAGAGATGAAAAGTTTGAAGAGAAAATCAATGATTATATCATCTACAAGAACCTCGACGGCAAATATTTAACACTTGAGGAATGCCTTGAGGAAAATAAAGAGGCTCATGAAAATACAGTATTCTATGTGACTGATGAAAATGAGCAGGCTCAGTATATAAAGATGTTTAAGGAAAATGGCATTGACGCCGTAATCTTAAACCACAACATTGATTCACCTTTCATTACACAGGTTGAGCAAAAGCACGAGGGCGTCAAATTCTTAAGAATAGATACCGACCTTTCAAGCTCATTTAAAGAAGCGACCGATGAAAATGATGAGGCCTTAAAGAATGCACAGGATTCTTTAAGCGAGTTGTTCAAGAAGAATCTTGGCAAGGATAACCTTACTGTTAAGGTTGAAAAGCTTAAGGACCACTCTATTGCGTCTGTAATCACTCTTTCGGAAGAGTCAAGACGTATGCAGGATATGATGAAGATGTATGGCATGGACGCTTCAATGTTTGGCGGAAATGATGATGCAACTCTGGTTCTCAATGCTAACCATCCTTTGGTGACATATGTACTTGAAAATCCTGAAAGTGAAAACATCAAGCTCTTCTGCGAGCAGCTTTATGATTTATCACTTATCGCACATGGTTCACTGTCCACAGACAGAATGACGGAATTTATCAAGCGCAGCAATGAAATCATGCTGCTGCTTGCAAAATAACAGCACAGCCTGCATAATTTGCTGATGCTGAAAGACTAAGGCGGCGCATAACAGAATGATAATCAAATCATCTGTTATGCGCCGCCTTATATTATACAACTGAATATTTTTAAATATAAAAATGTGTTTTTTACACAACTGATTGTGCTGCTTAAGCAGAGGCAATTTCCCTACCCGAAATATTTATAATACACCGTAAAGAAATCCTGTCCGTTTATCGTAAGCTTTGTTCCAAGGTCAAGCCTTCCCCAGAGATTATTGTTAAACAATGCCTTGGCTTTACTTACGAACTCATCATATGATTCCTTAAAATATTCTGACTTATAATCGTACAGCATTTTTTCTTTATGCGTTGCCGTAAGTGCCTCGTTGTAGCTGTCAAGGCACTTTATAATATGATAGCCTGTCTCGGTCTCTATAATATCGCCTATCTGTCCTTTTTCAAGCGAAAAAGCCACCTTGTCGAAGGCTTCCCCTCTTAAATTTCTCTCAACATTTATCTCTGTCTGCTCGGAATCGCTGTACTGCTGGGCAAGCGTACTAAAATCACTGCCATTTACAGCCTGTTCGTGAATACTTAGCGCCTTCGCATAGCACTCTCTTACCTTTTCATCATCAAATTTTACAACCTGATTGTTTTCAAGCTCGGCTGTCTTTATAAATATATCCTGAATTGTTATTACTCTTGCCTCATCCTCGCTTATTTCTATTGCGATATCTTCAGTAAGATTATCAAGATAAACCTCTATAAGCCTGAAATTTTTAAATATTGAGAGAATATCCTCGCTGCTGCCGCCAATATACTTTTTCTCATCATCGGTCAACAGCTTGTACATCTCCTCAGCCGCCGTCCTGACTGTTTTTGTATCCTCTGTGCTAAGCTCAGTGCCTTCTTTTTTTGCCATCAGCTCCAGTATCTTATACTTTGTAAGAAATGTTTTTAAATCCTCTTTTATATATGCTGAAAACTTTCTGCCGTCCAACACTGAGTCCCAAATCTTATCACCATAAGATGTCTCGTAAATGTTTTTTTCCGTTACAAGAAAGAATCTTGCCTCCACAGCACTTAACTCGCTTTTATTAACCGTAAAAAGCACATCATCCGATAAATCAGAGACTATCTCAACCCTTCTGATATAATCAATAGGATTAGTGCAGGCAGTTATATTCACCATACATATAATCAGCAAAAAACAAATACTGAATCTGAACCTTGAAAATCCAGTCAATCTAAAACCTCCCCGCATTTACAAAAGTGTTTTTAAGTTTTACACTCCACATTAAAAATATTCTTGATTTAACACTCTCCTATTTACAAAAGTGTCCTTAACACCTTTAAAACTCCCTGATTCACATTTGTATCAGTCACATATTTTGCAACCTGCTTTACCTCGTCTATCGC
The DNA here is from genome assembly GCA_017442865.1 of Lachnospiraceae bacterium. Lineage (GTDB taxonomy): Bacteria > Bacillota > Clostridia > Lachnospirales > Lachnospiraceae > JAFRXK01. The sequence goes on from JAFRXK010000034.1 coordinate 6,818, forward strand.
ATTACCGGTTGCATAGCTGTACTCAGCCTGCTTTAGCATCTCAATATCATTCTGCTGGTCGCCAAACGCCATTGTCTCCTCTTTAGAAATGCCCAGTTTCTCCTGAAGCATTGCGAGCGCCGTACCCTTGCTTGCGTTTATATCAAAGAAATCAAGCCACATAGTGCCGGCTGTAACAACCGAAAGCTTATCACTCCATTTTTCTATAAGCTTCTCTCCCGTAACCCCGACTGTATGCTTAGGGTCGAAAAAACACGCCTTTATAATATCCTCGTCTACCTTTAAAAGGTCATCCACCTGAATAACCTTCTCTCTGTAGCCTGTCTCAAGCCATCTGATGACATTCTCATCCTTTGTCTCAGTATAATATCCCTCGTCAATATTTAAAAACAATGTACAATCAGGATAATTCCTGCAGTCCTTTACAAGCTCCTTTATATATTCAGGCTTAATAACCGAACGGTAAATACATTCATCATGTCTGCCTATATATGTGCCGTTACAGGAAATATAATATATTTTTTCTTTTATGTCATTGAAAAGCTTTCTCTGGCTCACAATTGACCTGCCGCTTGCCACCGCAAATAATATACCTTTATCATAAAGTAAATCTATCGCTTCGACAAGCTCTTTATCTAAAACGCTTCCTCCGTCCTCAACCAGTGTACCGTCAATATCAGATGCAATTAATTTTATCATTCTGTTCCTCCGTAATTACAGCGGTCTGCCGCATCAGTAACCATGTTATTATATAAAATCACTATATCACATTTATCTGCCGTAACGCATTTAATTTATTAATCATTCAGCCTCTTAAGCATATCATATACTCTTGAAACTGGCAATCCGACAATATTATTATAATCTCCATCTATACCTTCAACAAACGCCGCAAATCTTCCCTGAATACCATAAGCTCCCGCCTTATCCATAGGCTCTCCCGACTCAATATAATTCCAGATTTCTTCATCGGTCATTTCCTTCACATATACCAAAGTCTTTTCACTAAAGGTTATTATTTTTCTGTCCTCACCAGACTTTTTCACAAGCGTCACCCCTGTGTAAACCTCGTGATTTCTTCCGCTTATAAGCTTAAGCATCCTGTAGGCATCTTCTTTAGACGAAGGCTTTCCAAGTATTATACCGTCAACAGAAACCACTGTGTCTGCACCGAGTATTATCCTTGTGTCATCGCAGTCTTCTGCAGTTGCCAGCGCTTTTTGAGCATTATCACAGCCTTCTGCAGTTGCCGGCTCTTTTTGAGCATTATCGCAGCCTTCTGCCGTTGCAAGTGCTTTTTGTCTTGAAAGTGCCTCAACTATCTTGTCAGGCTCGGTCTCGTCCGTGTACTCTTCAATATTGCTTACAACAACATCATATTCTATTCCGATTTGTGATAAGAGCTCTTTTCTTCTCGGTGAGCCTGATGCTAAAATAATTTTGTTCATGTTTTTCTATTGATTCCTATCCTTTTATGTTTATATTTTTGTATTCAAAATTCTAAGCCTGCACCGGCACATATAGTATCTTAAGGCCAAAGTTACTTTAAGGTATGAAGCACCTCTTCAAAGCAGACGCCATCCTTTACCGGTATATCAAGCTCTATTGATTTTTTAATGCATCTGCTGATAAAGCGCGATGCCTTTTTTACCGACTCTGAAAACTCTACGCCGTTGACTGCATCTGCCGAAATAATTGATGCAAATATATCACCTGTGCCAGACCTTTCGGTGCCAAGCTTATGCGAGCGCACTATCTTTGGCTCACTTCCCTTTTCGTAAATATAATTTGCAAGGAAATCACCCTGTATAATGCCTGTAATTACTACCTTCTTTGGTCCCTGCGCAGTTATTTTACACGCCATATCATACAAATCCGAAAGCTTCCACTTACCGTCATGATACTGCGTGTCGGTAAGCACACACGCCTCCGTCAGGTTCGGAGTAGTAATATCAGCATGCTCAAGCAGCCTCTTCATTGCAGCGCACATTTCCTTCGTATAGGTTGCATATGTCCTGCCATGGTCTCCCATAACAGGGTCTATCACTACAATCGTATCATCTTCTTTATAATATTCAATAAAATCCTTGACAATATCTATCTGCTCCTTTGAACCTAAAAAGCCTGTGGCTATTCCGTCAAAATGTATGCCGAGCTTCTTCCAGTTTTCAATGTACGGAACCATCTTGTCTGTATAATCATCAAAAAAATATGTGCTGTAGCCGGTATGATTTGAAAGAATTGACGTAATAAGCGGGCAGCACTGCACCTTTAGTGCTGAAATAACAGGAATTTCAACAGCAAGTGAGCACCTTCCGTATCCGGATATATCATTTATTAATGCAATCTTTTTTTGTCTGTATTTAAAACTCATCCGGTTCCTCCATATAATTTAATCTCTTGTCTGAAAGTATATCATAACTCCTGATTTAAACTCAACGCAAGCCCTGTCCTCAACAACTTCATTGCTTATTCCTAAGCTTGCTCCGCCCTTAAGTGTAAAATTCTCAAGATTATATTTGAAGCCCTTTAGGCAAAGCCCCTTTACATCACTCATAAAAGGAACAAATGAAACAAACCTGCCAGACATTTTATCCTTTTCTATTACAAACGGTTTGTCCACAAGCTCAATTCTGTTATTTTTATCCCAAATGACACAGACTGCACCCCTAACAAGCGCTTTATACATACAATGAATATTGCCAAACAGATGGTCAATTCTGCCTCCGGTTGCACCAAGAATATCTATCCTGTCTGCAGCTTCCTTAAGTGCTATGTCTATCGCAAGCTCGGTATCGGTTGCATCCTTTATCGGGCTGTGTCTAATTATCGTTACTCTTTTATCATCCGAATAACTGTCAAGAATATTATCATTTGCCGAATCAAAATCACCTACAATATAATCCGGCCTGATTTTAAGTGCTGATAACGTTTCTATTCCTTTATCGGCTGCAATAATAATATCATAATCTGTAGCTTTTAAAAAGGCAGCAGCGAAGGAAATCTCCACACTGCCGCCGGTTATAATCAATGATTTCATCTTATTCTCCATTTCATCCCGCAAGGATGAAGTATGCAGTTAAAGCCGTATTAATATTTCGCAAATATCTGCTTGAATTTCTTCGTATTTGCTTCTATATCACCATTAAACACCGCTGAACCGGCAACAATAACATTTGCTCCGGCATCAAGCGCAAGCGATACATTGTCAGGTGTCATTCCACCGTCAATCTCTATATCAATGTCAAGATTTTTAATCTGTGCAAGTGCCTTGACCTCAACTATCTTATCAATGCAGTATGGTATAAGCTTCTGTCCGCCAAAGCCCGGATTTACAGACATGATAAGAACCATATCAAGACTGTCCATAATATATTCTATCGCGCTTACCGGCGTTGCAGGATTTAATGCAACACAGGCTTTTATGCCTTTTTCCTTTATATGATTTATCGTCCTGTCCAGATGTCTGCAGGCTTCTGCGTGTACAGTAATAATGTCCGCACCAATCTTAGCAAAATCGTCAATATATCTGTCCGGCTCCTCTATCATAAGATGCACATCAAACACCTTGTCGGTGCTCTTTCTTATGCTTTTTATAATAGGCATGCCGAATGAAATCTGCGGAACGAACATTCCGTCCATAACATCAAGGTGAATATAGTCTGCTCCCGCCTCGTCAATAATCCTTAACTGTTCTCCCAGTATATTAAAATCAGCCGATAATATTGATGGTGCCAAATAAATCATAAATATCCTCCATATCGTTTTACAAATGCTTGTTTGTCTGTATCAGTATCTCTTAACATTTTTTAATTCATTCAAAAGATTAATGTAGTTATTGTATCTTTTACTGCTAAGCTCTTTTGCAGCCAGCGCTTCCTTCACAGCGCAGTCAGGCTCTTTGTCATGAACGCATCCGTTAAATCTGCACTTTCCTTCATATTCCGCAAACTCAGGAAAATAATATCTTAACTGCTCATGCTCAATATAATCAATGCTCAGCGAGCTAAAGCCCGGCGTGTCCATTACGTATGAATTTTCTCCGACAGGAAAAAGCTCAGAATGTCTTGTCGTATGCTTTCCGCGCTTTAATTTATCGCTCAGCGAGCCGACCTCCATGTAAGCCTCAGGATTCAGCCAGTTCATAAGAGATGATTTTCCAACGCCGCTCGGTCCTGCCAGAACAGTGGTCTTTCCAGCAAAAACATCTCTTAAATTGTCCATATCGTGCTCGTCCTTCACGCTGATAAAGTGAAGCTCATAGCCTGTCGAACAATAAATATCCTGAAGCGTCTGAATCAGACTGTCATCAGCCAAATCACTTTTATTGAATATAATTGTGCTTGGTATATCCTGATATTCCATCATAATCAGGAAACGGTTTAAAAGGTCAAGATTCGGTTCAGGCTCTCTAACTGCAAAAACTATAACCGCCTGGTCGATATTTGCAGCCGCAGGGCGCACTATGCTGTTTTTGCGCTCGCAAATCTCAACAATATTGCCTGTTCCTTCCGCATCATCAATTATATCAAATATAACGTCATCACCGACAAGCGGCTTTATCTTTTTATTTCTGAAAATGCCTTTGGCTTTACATTCAAAGACTCTACTATGTCCGTTATGGACATAGTAGAATCCTGCAATACCTTTTATAATTTTTCCGTACATATACAAATCCTACGGTTCTTCAGGGACTTCAACCACAGGTTCCTCAACAGACGGTGCTTCTGTCTCAACGGGCTGTGTCTCCGTCTCAACAGGCTGTGTCTCCGTCTCAACAGGCTGTGTCTCCGTCTCCGGTTCAGTTTCAGGCTCCATGCCCTTGCTGATTACGATATTGACCTTTGTACCTGACTGAACGGTTGTGCCCGCTTCCACACTCTGATTAATAACGCAGCCCATGCTTACATCTACGCCTGAATAATAATCCTCTGTTACCTCTCCAAGCACAAGTCCCTTCTTCTCAAGCTTTTCCTTTGCACTGTTTACAGTCTCATACTTAAGATTAGGAACCTCAACCTCTTCCTTGCCCTTGCTTACAGTTATATTAATCTTTGTGCCTTCCTTAACAGTACTTCCTGCATTTATGCTCTGACTGATAACCAGTCCTTCATCATAATCCGAATACTCTTCGGTTACATCGCCAAGCTTTAGTCCTGCAGCCTTAAGTGCAGTCTCAGCAGCTGATTTTGTATTTCTTCTCAGTTCAGGCACTGTTACTCTCTTTACGCCTGTGCTTACATATATAACTACAGTGTCTCCAATCTTTGCAATTCTGCCCGGAGCCGGATCTGTCTTTATAACATAGCCTTCCTCAACACTGTCACTGCTCTCATCCGTGGTAGTAACATTAAGTCCAAGCTCCTTGAGCATATCAGTAACCTCACTTACTGATTTGCCCTTAACATCCTCAGGCATAACCACTTCATCCGTACCAAGGCTGACTACAACCTTAATAACCGACTGCTTGTTTACAATCTCGCCCTCTTTAATATCCTGTGAAATAACGCAGTCCTTCTCAACATCCTTTGACTTCTCATATGTTATCTTATATTTTAAATCCAATGCCTCAAGGGTCTCTGCCATATCCTCAACAGACTTTCCGATAAGCAGCGGCACCTTAACTTCTTTCGCACTGATATCATCACCGCTTACGGATTCATTTGCGGTATTGCTGTGTGACCATTTTGAGAAATCCCACCAGTTGCCGTATTTTCCCGCAACAAATATAACAAGGCCGAATATGATAATACCTAAACCTATCATAATACCTGTAAGAATTCTCTCAAATGACGTATCATCCTCGTCATCATCAGGCTCATCAAGATCAAGATCTGACAGCTCATACTCTTCATCATCACTTATTGATGATGTCTCCTTTGATCTGTCTCTGAAATTCTCCTCTGTCACATCATCATCAAGACTGTATCTTTCTATTCCGTTCTTAATATGATTCATCTCCTCATCACTCATAATCTTTGTTGCTCCCGTAGAATCTATAGGTGATATCTTAACAAAGTCTCCATCAGGGCTTGACATAACCTGCTTTAAATCAGTTATTAATTCAGTAACAGTATTATATCTTCTCTCCGGCTTCTTCTGTGTACACTTAAGTATGATTTTCTCCAGACTCGTAGGAATCATTGGATCAATCTCCCTAGGCGGAACCATCTCTCCCTGTATATGAAGCAGTGCAACCGATACTGCCGAATCACCGTCAAACGGTACCTTGCCGGTAAGCATCTCATACATGGTAATACCAAGCGAATAGATATCGCTTCTCTCGTCACAGTAACCGCCTCTTGCCTGCTCAGGTGAAATATAATGCACCGAACCGGCAGTGTTTGAATTGATTGTCTGACCCGTTGCAGCTCTTGCAATACCGAAGTCAGTAACCTTTACCATACCGTCCTTTGATAAAATCATGTTCTGAGGCTTAATGTCTCTATGAACAATGTGCTTCTGATGGGCAGCCTCAATACCCTGTGCAATCTGCATAGTAATATCGATTGATTCTTTTATATCAAGCTTGCCCTTCTGCATGATATATTTCTTTAATGTAATGCCCTCTATAAGCTCCATCACTATATAATGGATATTCTCTTCATCCCCTACATCATAAATATTCACAACATTCGGATGGCTTAAACCTGCTGCAGCCTGTGCTTCAGCCTTGAACTTGCTGATAAATGCTTTATCAGAATTAAATTCCTGCTTAAGCACCTTGATTGCAACATACCTGTTGAGCTTGTGACACTTTGCCTTATAAACATCAGACATACCGCCTGAGCCTATCTTCTCAAGTATCTCATATCTATTCCCCAAAACCATACCTATTCTTATCATATAGCAGCCTCCATCACTCTTTAACTACAATCACTGAAATATTATCGGTTCCGCCATTATAATTCGCCATATGTACCAGCGAAGCGGCACACTCTTCTAAATCATCTTTTCTGTCATTAACTATTTCTTTTATCATCTCATCAGAAACCATATTTGAAAGTCCGTCTGAACAAAGCAGAAGTATATCGTCTTTATCAAGCTCTGCCTCGAAATAGTCAACGCAAACCCTTGGCGCAGCACCGACAGCCCTGGTTATCACATTTTTCTTTTGAAAATATGTAGAGCTGTTCTTTTCAATGCTCCCGCTTGCAACCAGTTCATCTACCAGTGAATGATCATGAGTTATCTGTCTTATCCCTGAATCATTTATAATATATAACCTGCTGTCACCGACATTGGCGGCGTAAACCATGCCGTCTTTGACAAAGCAAAGCACCAATGTGGTTCCCATGCCTAAAAGAGCCTCATCTTCACTTGCCTTTTCATAAAGCTCTTTATTGACCTGCTGTATAATTCCGTCTACGGTCTCAATCATATTGTCAGATGTATCCGTAGCCTGAATTAATTCAACAATCCTTGTAACTGCATATTTTGATGCGTAGTCTCCTCCGAGATGTCCTCCCATTCCATCTGCAACAATAAACAGATTCGGCAGAGCGCCTGTCTCACATGGCAGACTGTATATATAATCCTGATTATTCATACGAAGGAATCCCTTGTCCGTATGAGCAAAAGCCTGCATGCACACGTCCTCCTTAATATTATTTATTGCTTGCAGATTCATGGTAGCTGCGTCGTAATTGACCACAGGCACCATCGATATCCATTCCAAGTTCTCTTCTTATAGTAGCATTTATCGAGCATTTTTCAAGTATATTTTTAAATTTCATTATTTTATCATAATTTGTTCTCATAAATTTTCTTTCTTTTACCGGATTTACAGGAATGAGATTGACATGACAGTTGCGTCCCTTTAACAGTCCCGCAAGCTCATATGCAATCTCCTCAGAATCATTTACGCCGCTTACAAGGCTGTATTCAAAGCTTATTCTGCGGCCCGTCATCCTGTAATAATAATCACATGCATCAAGCTCTTCTTTAATGGTATACTTGTTTGCAATCGGCATAAGAGTCCTTCTTGTCTCATCATTTGAGGCATGCAGTGACAGCGCAAGTGTTATCTGAAGCTTCTTATCTGCCAGCTCATATATTTTATCCACAAGTCCGCATGTCGAAACCGTAATATTTCTGTGACTGATGTTCAGTCCGTTTTCGTCTGAAATAAGCTCCAGAAATCTAAGAAGGTTATCAAAATTATCAAGCGGCTCGCCCGAACCCATAATAACAATATTTGATACTCTCTCACCTGTAAGCTTCTGAATCCTGTAGACCTGTTCAAGCATCTCGGAAGGGCGCAGATTTCTTACCATGCCGTCTATCGTCGAGGCACAGAATCTGCAGCCCATGCGGCAGCCGACCTGCGATGAAATACACACGCTGTTGCCGTGATTATACTTCATCCACACGCTCTCAATAACATTGCCGTCATTTAATTCAAAAAGGAATTTCTTTGTTTCATCAAGCTTTGACGTTCTGACATCCACAGGATGGACGCAGACAAGCTCATATCTTTCCTTCAGTCTTTCCCTCAATGCTGCCGAAAGATTAGTCATCTCATCAAATGATGTGACAAGCTTTTTGTGCAGCCAGTCGTAAATCTGGGCAGCACGGAACTTCTTCTCGCCTAATGCCTCAATATCTTCTTTTAATTCCGCAAGATTTAATGATTTAATATCTGTCAGTTCCGCAAGATTTAATGATTTATTATCTGTCTTATCCATCAGACGTCCTCGCTTTTTCTTTTAAACAATGCTACAAAAAATCCATCCGTACCATACTCTCCCGGTATCATCTGAATATATCCCGCATCCGGCTCATCCGGCTCAATTCCATCCGGCAGCAATTTATTTAACGGCACCGGCTCAAACGGAAGATTTTTTAATATCCATTTGTAATTCTGCACATTTTCCTGTGCTGTAACAGTGCAGGTACTGTACATAAGATAACCTCCCGGCTTAACGTACTCCCATACAGTTGCAAGAATATTTCTCTGCAGCTTAGCCAGTTCATCTATAGCTTCTTTTGTAATATTATATTTTATATCAGGCTTCCTGCCTATAATCCCAAGCCCTGAACACGGAAGGTCGGCAATTACTATATCTGCCCCGTTAATCAATTCGTCGTCCTTTACAAGTGCATCCTGAACTTTAGGGAACACATTTGCAAAGCCGCACCGTGTAACATTCTCTTCTATTTTTGCAACCTTCGCCGCCGAAATATCGCAAGAAATAACCCTGCCGGTGTTATTAAGCTTATCTGCGGCATGCAGACTCTTTCCGCCCGGTGCCGCACAGACATCAATAATTGTATCTTCCTCTTTTACCGGAAGAATATATCCCGGAAGCATTGATGCAATATCCTGCACCTGAATATAGCCCTTTTTGAACACCCTTAATGCTGTGATTGTTTCTATATTTTCAAGCATTAATGCGTAGTCTATATATTTATTTTTTTCTGCGGAAATGCCATCCTCCCTGAGCATTTTTATTATTTCATCAGTATCTGCTTTTGATGTATTGCATCTTACATAAAGGCTCTTATCCTCAGTAAACCACTTTAATATCTCTTCGGTCTCATCGCCATCATAAAGCGATAAGAAATGCTGCGCAAGCCAAAGCGGCATTGAATACTTTACCGAAAGATATTTATCATATTCCTTATCCTTATCCGGCAAAATGATACTGTCTTTTTCTCTGGAAATATTTCTTAGTACACCATTTACAAAGCCGGACAGATTCTTTAGTCCGCGCTTTTTTACAAGCTTAACCGCCTCATTGCATGCTGCACTGTCCGGAACCGAATCCATAAATATTATCTGATACACTGACATTCTGAGAATATTAATTATTACAGGACGCTGTTTTTTTGCCGCCTTAACAAACTGCTCCAAAACATAATCAATAAAAATCACCTGTTCAACAGTTCCTGATGCAAGTCTGGCAATAAACGCCCGCTTTATCTTATCTAAATCAGAATTTTTTTCAAAGCACTCGTTAAGTGAAGTATTTAAATATTTACCGTCTTTTAGTACATCTATGATTATGCTTAAGCTTAAATTTCTTAAATCATGACTGATTTCTGCCACTGATTATTCCTCCGCGCCGAGTTTCATGCCACATTCAATATGATAGCCTCTTAAAAATGCGTCTGTTGTCATACGCTTCTTGCCTTCAAGCTGCAGCTCCCTTACAACAAGTGCACCTTCTCCTGTTTTCACGCAGAAGCAGTCATCCGAAACTGCAATTACTTCTCCGTATTCTCCATCAAATTCCTTGTCAGTGACTTCTGCCTTCCATAGCTTTAATGTCCTTCCATTGATGGCAGTATAAGCGCTTGGCCATGGGTCTAAGCCTCTTATAAGTCTTTCTATATAAACTGCAGGCTTACTCCAGTCAATCTTTCCTGTCTGCTTTTTCAATATTGGCGAATAACAGGTGTCACCCTCCTGCTTTACTCTCTTAATTGTTCCGTTTTCAATAGCCTCAAGGGTCTTTACCGCCAATGGTCCGCCTATTCTGCTTAATTTGTCAAAAAGGCTTCCACCTGTATCGTCTGCAGCAATCTGCACATATTCCTTTAAAAGCATATCACCTGTATCGATGCCCTCATCCATATACATGGTCGTAACGCCTGTTTCGGTCTCTCCGTTAATAATTGCCCATTGTATAGGCGCAGATCCTCTGTACATTGGAAGTATTGAGGCATGCACATTTATACATCCATACTTTGGCAAATCAAGTATCTGCTTTGGAAGTATCTGTCCGAAAGCAACAACCACCATCGCATCAGGATTAAGCTTCTTCATCTCTTCATAAAACGCCTCATTGCCCCTGATTTTTTCCGGCTGGTATATTTTATCAATGCCATACTCCAAAGCCTTTTCCTTCACAGGCGTCATCTGCATCTGGTTGCCCCTGCCCTTTGGCTTATCCGGCTGCGTAACTACAGCCATTACATTATGTCGTGCTTCAACCAGCGATTCAAGCACCGGTACCGAAAAGTCCGGCGTTCCCATAAAAATCAAATTCATAATTCCCTCTCTTATTTCTCTGCCGCTTCCACGGCTCCTATGACCTATTCTCTGCTTCTTCCACAGCTCCTATGACCTATTCTCTGCTTCTTCCACAGCTCCTATGACCTATTCTCTGCTTCTTCCACAGCTCCTGTGGCTTATTCTCTGCCGCTCCAATTGCTCCTGTGGCTTATTCTTCTTCCATCTCCTCAAGCTCTTCGTTGTCATACAGTCTTCCCTCGACCTTATCAACATAAACGATTCCATCAAGATGCTCACACTCATGACATATTGCCCTTGCAAGAAGCTCTGTACCGGTAAGCTCAAATTCATCCATATTTTCATCAAAAGCTCTTACAGTAACCTTATTAGGACGGGTAACTGTTCCGCTCTTTCCCGGAACACTTAAGCAGCCTTCAAATCCTGTCTGCTCTCCCTCTGTCGCAATTATCACCGGATTTATAAGTATAATAGGTCCGTCTCCTATATCAATTACCACTATACGCTTAAGCATACCTACCTGCGGCGCAGCCAGCCCCACGCCCTCTTCTTCATACATCGTATCCAGCATATCATCAATAAGCTTTGTAATCTTAGGCGTAATCTCTTTTACTTCCTTACTAACCTTTCTTAATACAGGGTCACCCAATGTTCTTATACTGCGAATTGCCATTTTAAGCCTCCATCTTTTAATTCATATCAAATAATATAATGATATTTTTTGTATCTTTAAATTTTTCTTCTATTGTATTTTTTATATCTGTCATAGTCTGAACCCTTTTTGTCTTAATGAACAGGTTCTTCCTGAAGACATCATTTATCCTTGAAATAAGCGCATCTGATGGCCCGATAACCTCTATCTCTCCGGCATAATCAGCTTCACTTTTTATTGTTGTTGAAATTCTGGAAATTATACTGTCTGCAAGATTATAATCAGGTGATGTGACAAGTACAGTCATTAAATGGCTGTAAGGCGGATACCTCAAAAGCTTTCTGAATGATGCTTCTTCCTCATAGAACTTTTCATAATTCTGTGTCGCAGCAGTCCTTATGCTGAAATTATCCGGATTGTATGTCTGAATCACAACATTTCCCTGTTTACTGCTTCTGCCGGCTCTTCCTGCCGCCTGTGTAAGCAGCTGGAAGGTCTTCTCTGCCGCAAATATATCATTTGAATTAAGTGAAATATCTGCAGCCAGCGCACCGACCAGTGTAACGTTCGGGAAATCATGTCCCTTTGCTATCATCTGTGTACCGATTAAAATATCTGCTTTACCATCTGCAAAATCAGATAAAATCTTCTCCTGCGAACCCTTCTTTGAGGTGGTGTCAAGATCCATCCTGATAACCGAAGCCTCAGGAAACTCCTGCTTTGTAAGCGTCTCCACTTTCTCCGTGCCTATCCCAAAGCCTGCGATATTCTTTGAGCCGCAAGCCGGACAGATTTTAGGCAGCTTTTGCTCAAATCCGCAGTAATGGCACACCATCCTGCCGTAATTATGTGCCGTAAGCGTCACATCGCAGTGCGGACATTTTATAGCCTGACCGCACGCCCTGCATGAAACAAAGCCCGAATACCCACGCCTGTTTATAAATAACATAATCTGCTCATGTCTTTCAAGCTTTTCGGTAATCAGTTCTCTTAATCTGTCAGAGAAAATGCTTCTGTTTCCGTTAAGCAGCTCCTTTCTCATGTCAACAACATCAACAATCGGAAGGATACTTCCTTCCTTTGCCCTCTTTGTAAGAGACATAAGCTTATATTCGCCTGAAAGTGCACGGTAATATGTATCTACCGAAGGCGTTGCCGAGCCCAGTACAACCGAAGCATTGCACATCTGCGCCCTTTTTATTGCAACCTCTCTTGCATGATATCTTGGAGTTGTTTCGCTCTTGTAAGCGCCCTCATGCTCCTCGTCAATTACAATCAGTCCAAGGTTTTTAAAAGGCGTAAACAGTGCCGAACGCGGACCTACCATAATATCTATATCGCCGTTTTTAGCTCTCTCAAGCTGGTCATATCGCTCACCGGCAGACAGTCTTGAATTAATCATTGAAACCCTGTCCCCGAACTGGCGGTAAAATCTCATAATTGTCTGGTATGTAAGCGCAATCTCGGGTATAAGTACTATAACCTGCCTTCCCTGATTTAAGACATGTCTTATCATCTCCATATACACTTCCGTCTTGCCGCTTCCTGTAATTCCATGAATAAGATATGTGCCATGCCTGTCCTCATCATAATCACGTATGAATGTATCCGCCGAAGCCTGCTGCTGTTCATTTAACAAAACTGCTTCTGTCCTGCCATAATCAGACTTAACGGCAGTACGGTATATTCTTTCATGATTTATACATATAACAGTATCCTTTTCAAGTGCTTTTATCGTTGCTGCCGATATATTAAGCTTATGAACAACTATATCATAAGGTATCTCTTTATCGTCAATAAGCTGTGATAAAAGTCTTATCTTTGCTTTATGGTTTTTCTTTGTATATAATGCCAGCAGCTTTTTTGCTTCTTCCGGTGAAATATTCAGGGTAATATATTTTTTCTCAACCTGTTTCACCTTTTTCTTTACCGGAATAACGGTTTTCAAAGCCTGTATCATGGTCGAACCATATCTGTCCTTCATCCACGCTGCAAGCTTAATAAGCTGTCCTTCTATCGCTTCCTCGTTCTCCTGAATGCCGAAAATGCTCTTTATAAGCCCTTCATCATACTCAGCCTTATTGCTTATGCCCGTAACGTATCCCGACCTTATCGAATTTCCGTTGCCGAACGGAACCCTGACCCTACAGCCGACCGATACCTTATCCATCAATTCATCAGGTATTTTATATTGAAATGTTTTATCTAATGTAGCCAATGCAATATCAATTATAACATCTGCGTATAATATGGCCATCTACTTTCCTTCCTTAAGCATATTTATTATCTCTCCAAGCTTCATGCCGTTTGAGCCCTTAAATAATAAGACATCCCCCTTACTTACTGTCCTTTTGAGATATTCATAGGCTTCTGCATTCGCCTTAAAAGAAGCCAGTTCGTAGTTACTTCCGTTCTCTGCTGCAAACTCGCCAAAGCCGTCTGCAATCTTCTCACCCATACTTCCGACTGTGATTAATTTGTCTACCTTATGGCTGGCAGCAAATACACCAATCTCTTTATGGAACCTTGGGCTGTCGTCGCCAAGCTCAAGCATATCCGCAAGAACCGCTATTTTTCTGCCTGCCGTTTTCATGTTCTCTAAAACACTTATCGCCGCCTTCATTGACGCGGGGCTTGCATTATATGTATCATCTATTACCCTTATGTCATCAATATCATATATCTGCTGTCTGTTTTTAAATCCTGCAAAATCCTTAAGGCTCTCTGCCGCAGCTTCAAGATCTACATTAAAATACCACGCAGCGGTAAGTGCAGCCAGCGCATTCATAACCATATGCTCTCCTATGACCGGAAGCTCAACCTTAACCACCTTACCCTTTATCACTGCATCAAAGCACATCTTATCCTCAAAATATTCTATGTTTAATGCCTGCATGTCATTATCACTGCCAAGTCCGTAATAAATCACATTGTCAAAAAACTCCCTGCCGTACTTTTTAAGCATATCATCATCGCCGTTAAGCACAAGCAGTCCGTCTGCCGAAAGTCCTTTTACTACTGAAAGCTTCTCTTTGCAAGTATTATCCCTTGTCTTAAACTGTGCAATATGCGCATAGCCTATGTTTGTAACGATAGCAAGGTCCGGTCTTGCCATATCTGTAAGCACTTCCATCTCGCCGAAATCACTTATTCCAAGCTCAAGCACAGCAATCTCGTCATCACTTTTTATCTCTGAAAGCGTTACCGGAAGTCCTATATCGCTATTGAAATTCTTTGATGTTTTAAATACCTTATAGCCTGCCGACAACGCCTGTGCAACCATCTCTCTTGTGGTAGTCTTTCCTACGCTTCCCGTAACCGCCACCACTGGTATATCAAAACGAGACTTGCAGTATACGCCAAGCATCTGGAGTGCCTTTAATGTATCATCTACCTTTATCCATGCAACATCTCCAAACGGAGCAATATCCTCAGAGGTAAAAACTGCAGCAGCACCATTTTCAATTGCCTTGTCAATGAATCTGTGCCCGTCCACACGTGCCCCTATAAGCGGTACAAAGATGTCACTGCCCTTCATAACTCTTGAATCAAAGCTTATGTTAAGAATCAATGTGTTTTCATCTCCGGATATTAATTCTCCGCCTGTACATTTAACTATGTCACTTACCTTTATATTCTCCATCATATCCTCCATTCCGCCTTTATACGGCGGCATGAACAGCATAAAAGTGATTTCTTTACGCTATTCTTCGGTATACTATATTAAAAAAGCCTGTTTTAAAGCTTTTTGTTATCTGAATTGTATTCCTTATATGCCTCCAGTGCTGTCTCAACATCACTGAAGTGAAGCTTCTTTCCATCTATCTCCTGAAATTCTTCATGTCCCTTGCCTGCAATTACCACTAAATCACCCGGTTTAGACCTTAGTATCGCAAATCTTATCGCTGTTCTTCTGTCAGGCAGCTCCAGATAAAATCCATCTGTATGTGCAAGTCCGATTTTAATGTCCGCAAGAATATTGTCAAGCGGTTCATTCCTCGAATTATCCTCTGTAATGATAGTAAAGTCAGCCAGCCTGCCGCTGACTTTTCCCATACCTATTCTTCTGTCCCTTGAGCGGTTGCCTCCGCAGCCGAATACACAAACCAGCCTCTTTGGCTTATGCTCCCTGCATGCTGTCAGCATGCTTTCAAGGCTTGCCTCATTATGCGCATAGTCAACTATAACCTGCAGATTTGCATCTGCTACAACACTCTGCACCCGTCCCGGTACTACAACTGTTTCTATTGCCGAAAAAAATCTTTTATCAACTCCCATATCCGCACATACCGCAATCGCAGCCATGGAATTATATACATTGAATTTACCCGGCATGAATGTCCTTGCCCTGTATTTTACCAGTCCGTCCAGTTCAAATTCTGTCACCGGTCTGTTATCCTCAAGCGCAAATTCACTCTTTACACATCTTAAGGCCGCCTCTTCCCTGTAACCATAGGTTATGTACTCGCAGTCTCTGTTCTTCATCATATATAACGAGGCTTTATCGTCAAGATTTACAATTCCCTTCCTTGAAACATCAAACAGCCGCTTCTTGCACTCCCTGTATTCATCAAAATCATGATGCTCAATTTCGCTTATATGGTCTTTTGTAAGGTTTGTGAATACTCCGTAATCAAATATAATTCCTTCGGTTCTGTGCCTTTTAAATGCCTGCGAAGATACCTCCATGACCACAGCCCTACAGCCTGACTCAGCCATCTGAAAAAGGGCTTTATTTATCACAAGGGCGTCCGGTGTGGTATTTTCACAATATGTAAGCTCATCCCCGTTTAAAATGCCTATCGTACCGATAATTCCTGTTTTTATACCGGCACTGTCCAAAATGCTTTTTATCATAAATGAAGTGGTTGTCTTGCCCTTAGTACCCGTTATTGCAATTGTGATAAGCCTTTTCGCCGGATTACCATAATAAGCCGCAGCCATATGCGATGCTGCCTTCTCTGTCGAATCAGTCTTAACAAGCGTTATATTATTTTCCTTAATATAGCCCTCAATGTCCGTAATATCATAATCACTCTGTATTACTACTGCCGAAGCACCATTCTCAACAGCCGACTTTATATACTCATGTCCATCATAGCTGCTGCCCTTAATACATACAAAAACTGATTCCTTTGCTGCTGTCCGTGAATCAAGGCTTATGCTTTCGACATTAATTTCTTCGTCTCCAAAAACCGTCTCACAGACTGTACTGTTTAATAATTCTTTTAGTTTCAATTTATCTTCCTCCCATGGTCCATATAATAAAATATATGAACCATGAGAAAAATGATGAATAATTTTATAAATATTCTTCAATAAAATTTTCAAACTGCTCCATGCTCATAAGCACCTTTCTTGGCTTGGTGCCTTCTTCTTCGCCTACCACGCCTGCCTCTGCAAGCTGGTCCATAATTCTTCCGGCGCGGTTAAAGCCTATCTTAAACACTCTCTGGAGCATACCTATCGAAGCCTTGTCCTTCTCAATTATAAATCTGCCAGCTTTCTCAAAATACTCATCAAACTGGCTCTCCGATGTCTTGCTGTTTTGCGAATCCTTATTTGAAGCCACATGCCTGTTCAGTTCCTCCGAAAAGCTTCTGTCGGACTCGACTACGCTATTTCTCTCCCGAAGATATTCTACAACCTTAGCAACCTCCTGGTCTGAAACAAATGCTCCCTGCACACGCACCGGCTTCTGGTATCCCGAAGGATAGAAAAGCATATCTCCGCGTCCCAGAAGCTTCTCCGCACCATTCATATCAATAATGGTACGAGAATCCACGCCTGAGGATACCGCAAATGCAATTCTTGAAGGGATATTCGCCTTAATCAGACCTGTAATAACATTTACCGAAGGTCTCTGCGTTGCAATTACAAGATGAATTCCCGCCGCTCTTGCAAGCTGTGCCAGACGGCAGATTGAATCCTCAACCTCCTTTGCCGATACCATCATAAGGTCCGCAAGCTCATCCACAATGATAACTATCTGAGGGAGCTTGTCAACCTCCTCACCCTGTGCCTTCAGCTCTTCAACCTTCTCATTGTAGCCCTTTAAGTTTCTGACATTGTATTCAGCAAATCTTTTGTATCTGTCAGTCATCTCGGCAACCGCCCAGTTAAGCGCTCCGGCCGCGAGCTTAGGGTCGGTTACAACCTCTCTTCCGCCCAGATGCGGAATACCATTGTATACGCTGAGCTCAACCACCTTCGGATCAATCATGATAAGCTGCACATCCTCAGGTGTTGTTTTATAAATAATACTCATAATGAGAGTGTTGATACATACTGATTTACCTGAGCCTGTCGCACCTGCAATAAGCAGATGAGGCATTCTCGCCAGATCGGCAATAATGTTATTGCCCGCTATATCCTTTCCAACCGCAAATGCAAGATTCGAAGGATAATTGCAAAATTCATTGCTCTCTATAACATTTCTGAAATAAACTGTTGAATTTTCAGTATTCGGTACTTCAATTCCAATAGCTGATTTACCCGGAATCGGTGCCTCGATACGAATATCGGCAGCTGCAAGATTCAGCTTGATATCATCCGCAAGGTTAACAATTCTGCTTACCTTCACGCCATGGTCCGGCTGAAGCTCATATCTCGTAACGGCAGGTCCGCAGCTGTAATCCGTAACCGTAACGCCAACGCCAAAATCTCTCAGTGTCTGCTCAAGCTTAAGTGCCGTGCTGTCAAGCTCCGACTTTGTCATAGCGCCTGATTTGCCTGATGACTTTGCAAGCATACCTATAGGCGGCTTTTTGTATGGCTTCATCGGTTTTACAGGCTTATTCATAGTAAATGCTGATGCAGAAGAATCCTGTCCCTTTGACGCAGCAGCCTTTGGTCCGTTCTGACCTGCATTCTTTGCATCCGTTCCTTCTCCATATGTACCCGATACCGCATGCAGACCGCTCTCATTCTGCCTCTTTGCAGCCTCCTGAGCAGCTTTTCTCTTTTCAGCTATCGGGTCAATCGTAGGATCAATCTCTTTTTCGATAACTCTGCCCGTGGATGTAACGACCTTCCTGATATCGTCTGTCCGTCCTGTATCTGTTGCGAGAATATCCTCGTATACATCCTCCTCGTACTGACTATTATTGTACAGAGTATCATAATCCTTCTTAGATACAGTTCTGTCACGGTGGCTGTCAGCCGGCTGTCCTGCATTATCCGAAACATAATGTACATCTGTCTTCTGCTTCTTGCCTGATAAGCCTGAATCAGTATCCACATACCAGTCGCTTGGTGCATTCTCCGGCTTTTTGTTTCCGTTGTCCTCGTCTGAAATTGTAACAACAAATTCATTTACCCTTGATATTCTTTCACGGTTTGCCGTATCAAAAAATATCGTTCCATTACTGGTGCTTTTTATCTCTTTATCTGTCTTTTGCCTGTTTTTCAGGCGTTTATGCGATGTATTTCCGCTGCCTGTATCATTTACCGCATCATTAATCGATGGCTGATAATAGCTTCTATGTTCTGACTCATCCCTGCCATCAAAACTGCTCTGCCTGTTATCGCTTATATACTCATTTGTACGTTTTTTCACAGTGCGATGTCTGTCCAAATCATTTCTCGCAGTGTCATATACTTTTTTGCTTTTTCTTTCTAACGGTTCTACTATTGATTTTTCAGTTATAAATACAACGCTTCCGAGTAAAATAAGAACCATCAGAATAATAGTGCCTATAAAACTTATCTTTGGTACTAAAAACATAGTAATAAGACCGCCGAGTGCTCCTCCTCCGACAGACTCAAGTCCCTTTTTAAAATAATCTGCAATTGCAAAGCCCGGATTAAACTCTCCTCCAAAAAACAATTCAGCCAGCCCGCATAATACCCAGTATATCAGAAAACCTGCCAGAGCCTTATATATAGGCTTAAATGTCCTGTTTTTCTTTGCAATAAAGCATGCAATGATTATCACATAAACTGGAAATGCATATCCCATAACGCCCATTGAGCCGCACATAATTCTGAAAAAGATTTCTCCTATGCTTCCACACCAGTGAAAATTGCTGCAAAACAAAAACAATGCAACCGCAAAAGTGATAAGAATTGCAATTTCATTTTTGAACATTCTCTCTTTCTCACAAAGGCGTTCATATTCAAGTCTGCTTTCTTCCTCACTAAGCGTTATTTGCGAAGAATTCAGTTTGTTCTCTGTCTTTTTCCTGACAGGCACCTCATTCTTTACAGCAGCTTTCTTTTTCTGTCCGCTTACGGTAGTTTTTTTACCGGTTGTGGATTTTTTTGCTGCCGATGCTGTCTTTGTTGTTTTCTTTGTCGTCGAAGTACTTTTTTTACTGTCAGTTTTTCCGGTAGAAGTACTGCGCTTTCCTGAAGCCAAATTAAAACCTCCAATCCACCGCACATGCTGTAAATACAGTGTGTGCCGTATACTATGGTAAACCTGCGTTTTCCATAATCAATACATATATCATGGCATACCATCATTACGCCACTGATTTTATCATATATACTTAGTAAACTTACTGCCTGTCATCAATATGATGCGCAGCGCTATAACACATTATAAGCTTTTCACAAGCTCGCAGAATTTCTCTCCTCGCTCTTCAAAATTCTTAAAATAGCCATAGCTTGCTGCCGCCGGTGAAAGCACACATGCCATACCCTTTTTTGTCACTCTCTTTGCCGTGCTTACTGCCTCAGCGAGGTCATCAACAGGTATAAGCCTCTCCGGCTTTTCAAAATCTCCATATGAGGCTTTTATCTCCTCATAAATTCTCTTACCGGTAGCATACATCAAAATAATATTATCAACCGGTGCTTTGCCAAGATATTCAATCAACTCTCTGTAATCTATACCTCTGTCCATGCCTCCGATAATAATCGTTCCGACATTTTTTATACTGTTTAGCGCCTGTATCGCTGTATCGCAGATTGTGGAAATAGAATCATCATAATATGTGACACCATCTATCGTGCCGATATTCTGCAGTCTGTGCGGCAGCGGATCAAAGCTTATAAGTCCATTTGCAAATTCCTCATCTGTAACACCATAGAGCGAGCACACTCCATAAGCCACACCGATATTAAAGTGATTGTGATGTCCAAGAAGCTTTACATCATCAACTGGAATATCAAACCTTCTTCCCTTGTATAAAATGAAGTCCGCACCGATAAATATATCGGCTGCCTCAGATTCATCCGAATTCACCGCAAAAGGCTGTACGCACTGCATATCATGGCAAAGTGTAACCATTCTTCCATGTCTTTCATCCGCCTCAGGCAGACAGGTTTTATTTACAAAGAATATATCATCTTTCTCCTGATTTAAATATATCCTTTTCTTTGCCGCAACATACTTCTCCATCGTACCATAATGGTCAAGATGCTCCTCATGAATATTCAAAAGCACCGCAACATGAGGCGAAACCGTAACATATTCAAGCTGGTGTGATGAAAACTCCAGCACAACAATCGTATCATCATGCACATCATCAGCAATCTCAAATACCGGAATACCTATATTGCCTGCTATAAGCGCATCCTTTCCCGCAGATTTCAAAATATGATAAATAAGCGAGGTTGTAGTGCTCTTGCCCTTCGTACCCGTTATACCGATAATCTTGTCCCTGTAGCATCTTAAGAAAATCTCCACCTCTGAAACAAGCATACATGAATAATATGCCTCCTCATGCTCAAGCACTATTCCCGGACTCTTAAACACAATATCATACTCATTCATCGCATTCTGATAATCTGTGCCGCAATGAAGCGAAACCTCAGTTTCAAAATGTTCTTCTATATTCCTGCAGTCTGCAATTCCCAGCTTCTTATATCCTCCTGCGCGAAGCAGCCATTTGTAAGTGGACCTTCCTTCACGCCCAAAGCCCAGAATCAACACACTTTTATCCTTAATTAACTCTTTGATGTATTCTAACATCTCCCTAATTCCTCTCTATCCTTAATATACACATAGTCTTTTATCTGTGATAAACAGTTACTGCATTGTTCAACATTTTCTACAAATAACTATTTCTTTTCATCTGTGCATCATCTGTCAATACA
The DNA here is from genome assembly GCA_017442865.1 of Lachnospiraceae bacterium. GTDB lineage: Bacteria > Bacillota > Clostridia > Lachnospirales > Lachnospiraceae > JAFRXK01. The sequence goes on from JAFRXK010000034.1 coordinate 28,492, forward strand.
ATTTTTTATAACTATATCAAGTAATGGCTGCGGTACATAATTTTCAGCATTATAATATGATGAAAATGTATCCGGCTGTCCGCCATAACGCTCATAAAAGCCTTCTTCAATATATTTGTTCAATAATAACGGAAGCTTTCTTCCTTCAGCTTTAAGTTTATCTATTGTCTGGCATATCGCAAGATTTATCTCATCCCTGCTGCCCACACACTCAAACGGTTTCTCATCCTCAAGTCCGATAAGCTGGTTCATAATAAATATCATCTCATCATCATTGAGCATGTCAACTCCAAAAATCTCTTTAAGATAATCCTGTGAAAGAAATGGCGACAAAATAAAGCAGACAAAAAGGCACTTCGCACAATGTCCGCACCAGATATCCTTTTTACTTCCGACATTGCAGCTTCTGAATATCCTGTGGTAATCCGTGCATTTTGCAAAATACTTGGCAATCTGATATTCGCTTAATGGTCTTAAAAGGCTGAAATATTTCACGTTGCTGCCTATATATGTTTCTTCATAATTCTTAAAATCCTGCTCAAATTTGAAGCTCTTTGAATACTGATGATTTACCGTGCTGCCCTTAACCGTGCTTTCATTTGCGCTGGATTCATTTGAAAGCACAACGTACTCCAGTCCGTTCACATATGCTGCAATTACCGATGAAAATGCAACTATTGCCGAAAAAGGTGTATGACCGTTAAGATAGCCCTCGCTATTGAGCCTGAGCATGTTCTGATCAAGTGTACGCTTTGCAACAACAACATCTTCCTCGCCATAGCCGCCAACCACTGTTGTATTTACAGTAGCCCCCCTAGGATTAAGAATAAAGCACTTTGTCTTTAGGTCTGACTGCTTAAGCAGCTTAATCGATACAATCGAATCCTTACCGCCGCCCACCGGTATAAGCGCACCGTTAAGTCTCTCGCCTATAAACGACTGACCGCCCGCAATGTGCTCATCAGCCTCCTTACAATCAGATTCTATACTCATAAAGCTCTCAAATGAAGTATCAATGCCGTTGCGGTAAAAGAACTCTCCAAGTCCGTTGAAGTATAGCTCCTTCCACCAGTTTTCCTGCTTTTCATCAATATGACCTGCATACACTATGACCCTCGGTGCGCATGTAATCTTCCAATAGCTCACAAGCTCTGCCATACCCAGTGCAAATATCATCCTCTTAAGTGTATCATCCTGCTTTAACAGCTCATTATACTCATGAGCATCTGCTATATCCTTAATAAAATCCGAATATCTAATCTTCCATGTGGGATGAAATTCCTCTAAACCGCTTATCTCAAAATCATAAGATATGCTGATAATACCGTCACATATATCATAATCAAATCCGCGGTATACAAACTGCGGATATTCTTTACGAAGTTCTTCAAATGAATGCATGCTTCCCCTCCCGATTTCTGATGCATTTTATTGTTCAACTATCAAATTTAAAATCATACCTAGGTCATAATCGCTTTTGACTACATGATACCTACGGATTGCTTCGCACTTCGTGCTCCTGATATCATATTATTATATTATAATTTATTTATTAAAAATGTGCAAGTATACCAGACTATTAATCGCAATTTGGCAGTAGGTTGGCAGTTTAAAGTCAAAAACCTGTATGCAAAAATCATCATTTGCACACAGGTTTATCATAAATTTTATTTTTTTAATCAGCCAATAAGCTGATACAGCTTATCAAACGCCTCCTTAATGCCTCCGGTTTCATTGATAAGTCCTGCATCAACAGCTTCTTTTCCTATAAGTATCGTTCCAAGGTCTTTGGACATCTCTCCCGTCTCCATCATCATTCTTTCAATGTCTTCCTGTGTGGCGGCACTATGCGAAGATATGAAGCCCGTTATCCTGTCCTGGATTCTCTTAAAGTAATCATAGGTCTGCTTCGCGCCTATCACGGTTCCGCCCATGCGAACCGGATGTATAAGCATGGTTCCTGTAGGAACTATAAAGGAATAATCTGACGAAACGGCAAGCGGAACTCCTATCGAATGGCTGCTTCCAAGCACAAGTGATACAGTAGGCTTGCTGATTGAAGCAATCATCTCTGCAATTGCAAGACCTGCATCTACATCACCGCCCTGCGTATTCAAAAGAACAAGCACTCCCTTAATATCATCATTGCCCTCTATCTCGGCAAGCTTTGGAAGTACATGCTCATATTTTGTACCCTTGCATGTCTGTGGAAGGCTCTCGTGTCCCTCTATCTCACCGATTATTGAAAGAATGTGTACTCCGTTCTGTTTACCATTCTTTACGGTTATCTGCCCAAACTCCTCAATCTCTTCATTTGAATCATTTTTATGCTGAATATTCTCTGCCATAAAAAGCCTCCTGCCATAACTTTATAATTATGATATTGCAGTCAAAAATTTTTTTGCCGCATAATACCTGCGGATTGCTACGCACTACGTGCTGCAACAATCCGCTCCGGTATCTTAATTATAGTCTTTCGCTTTTTATGATATATATTCAGTATATTTTTATTTGTACATCTGAGCCAGTTTCTCAAATGCCGGTATTGCTCTCTGTATCATCTCATTCGGTACACAGTAAGATATACGTACGTGTCCCTTGCAGCCGAAATCATCACCCGGAACCAAAAGCAGGTCAAGCTCCTTTGCCTTCTCACAGAAAGCATACGCATCCTCTTCCAACGCCTGCGGGAACAGATAGAATGCACCCTGTGGCTTAACACACTTATAACCATTCTTAATAAGTGCATCATAAAGCATATCTCTGTTCTTCTGGTAAATTGATACATCAGAGGTCTCCTCACAACATTTTGCTATAACTCTCTGGAAAAGTGCCGGGGCGTTTACATATCCGAGTGCTCGTCCTGCACCGCACACTGCAGCGTAAGCAGCCTTTGAATCAGTAACCGTATCCGGAACCACTATGTAACCGATACGCTCGCCAGGAAGTGAAAGCGACTTACTGTAGGAGTAGCATACAAAGGTATCATCATAATACTTTGGAAGATACGGAACTATAGCATTATCATAAGCAATTTCTCTGTAAGGCTCATCAGCAATAAGGAATATCGGCTTTCCATACTCTTCTGATTTTTCTTTAAGTATCTTTGCAAGCTTAAGTACAGTCTCTTCTGAATAAACAATTCCTGACGGATTGTTCGGCGAATTAACAATTACAGCCTTCGTATTTTTATTAATAATCTTCTCAAACTCTTCAAAATTAATCTGGAAGTCCTCTATCTGTGCCGGTACCACCTTAAGCTCGCAGCCATTTGCCTCAACAAAGCACTTATACTCAGGGAAAAATGGTGCAAATGTAATAAATTCGTCTCCCTCTTCAGCAAGTGCCCTTAAACAAATACTGAGTGATGCAGCCGCACCTACTGTAATGTAAAGATTGTCGCCTGTTATAGACATGCCAAATCTTCTGTTGATTGACTCGGCGAGTGCCGCTCTTACGCCAGCATCGCCCTGTGCGCTTGTATAGCCATGAAGGTGCACGCTGTCAACAGTATCTATAAGCTCCTTTATAGTCTCATTCACACAGTCCGGCGCAGGAACACTAGGATTACCAATACTGAAATCAAAGATATTCTCTGCTCCGACTACTGCCGCTCTTTTCTTTCCATACTCAAAAATCTCTCTAATTGTTGAACGTCTGCTTCCCAGTCCAACCATCTTCTCTGAATACATAATAATTATCCTCCTGTATAATGTTTTACTTATCCATTTACAAAATTACTGCGGTATTCTGCATTTATCTCAGAAATCTCTTTTTCGCCATCAATGTATGGCTGGTACATGCTGTCAACTATGCCTCCGCCAAGATTGTCACAGCCATTACAGAATTCACACTCTGTTCCACAAGCATTTAATGACTGCTGAACTATCTTTATGCGCTCTTCTCTGGTTGTATCTTTTATTAAAATAGACTTCATAGCATTTCCTTTCACTGTCAGATTAATAATAAAAGCTGCTTTTCAGCCAAGCATATCTCATATTAACGTTCTGCACGTTGCATTCCAAATTAAATGCATAATCATTAAAATATTATTTTAAAAATATTTTCTATACATTATACACCCAGCCGGCAGCTTTGTCATTTTATTTTTTTAATTTTTTTCAATATCAATCACAACAAATTCCGCAATAGCACCGCCCGTTTTATACCTTATTGCCCAGTCAGATATACCTGAAGTAACTATAAAGCTTGTGTTTTCTCTTGTTTCAAGTCCGTAAGTCTTGTCATTTGCCCCGGTTAATTCCCCGGTGATTCCAACAGGAAACATCTGTCCGCCATGCGTATGTCCGCACAACACCAAATCAACACCTGTCTCTGCCTGTGCATCAAAATCATGCGGCTGATGATCAAGCACTATCATGTACTTTGACAAATCCAAATCCTTAGTCAATGCATTCATGTCTGCCCTATCACGTGTGCTGCGATCCTTTCTTCCAATAATATAAATATTATCTGCAATAAGCACAGTTTTATCCTCAAGAACCGTTACATTATTCTTAGTCAGTTCCGCACACATATCCTCGTATGTAAAATCCCTTGTATTAAAATAGCCCTTATCATGATTTCCATATACATAATACACGCCATATGTCGTTTTTAGACTTCCAAGTGCCTCGCAGCTTTTAATCATATCGGCCTTTGTTGTGTCATCATCAACATAATCACCGACCACAACTACAATATCAGGATTTACAGCCTGTATTTTTTCCATGTGCCTTTCAAAACCGTCTCCGTCAAAGGTTGCTCCAATATGAGAATCAGCAATTTGCACAACTCTTAGCTTCTCCATGCCAATATCCTTTTGTGTTACCAGATGATAATCCGTTTCAAATACATGATGCGCAAAATACCAGCCGCTTCCCAGATATATAAAAGATAAAAATATTGCAATAAACCCCGCCCAGTAAAACAGAGGCTTCTTTTTAGTGATTTTTCTGACTAACAATCCTACAACATCTGTCATCAGCCAAATCACCGCAATATTTATAATTACAATTACTCCGTTAACAAGGTCAAATACACAATATAATATTAAAGCCAGCACCGGTAATGCCGCAATAAATCTTTTTATCCACTTTTTGTCCTTCCAGTATTCATTCCATCTTTCTGTTGTTAGAAAACGCTTAAATCTTGTATAAAGATAAAATAATCCAGCAACAGCAGCTAAAATGAAGCCTCCAAAAATCAACATAATCATAATATTTTTCTCCTGTATTACTCTAATATCAGCTCCGGCTTAAACTTTAAATAATCTGCCGATACAAGCTTATACTCAATGCCATCTACATAGCCCTTAAAGCTGTCATCAAACCGGTCTTTTCCGTGGCAATGCGAATAAATAACCTTCGCTGCACCGTATTCCTTAGCTATTCCATAGCCTTATCCACTGAAAATGACAAATGAAAAGTATGACCTTTTGACACCTGGTATCGTTACATAAGATTATATATAATTACCGCCTGCTGAATCTCAAGCAGATATTTCTTAAATTCATATCCGACAAAATACGGACTGTCGATAACATCAGCAGACACTTCCTCCCCCCTGTAAAACGGCGGACATGGATTGAGCAACGCCCCTTCATTTGCACTCTGCATGATTTCCTTTGTAATCTGGTAATCTTTAAACTCACCCAATAAATCTTTCGGCATGGAATCTGTACATATAATATCCTTGCCCTTAACAGCCTCTTTAAGGCTATGATTTACTGACACATTTTCAATTTCGTAACCTTTCGGGCAGCACTGCATAAAACCAAGTCCCATCACATCTGAGATTTCCTTCCACGCAAGTCCAATGTTACATTTCCTGCCACAGAACAAATAAGAAGCACTCAGATAATCCTCTCTCATTTTCGACAGCGAATAAAGGTCTGCCAGCATTTCACAAGGATGATTTACATCTGTCATAGCATTGATAACAGGCACCTTTGAGTATTGATTTACTTTCTCCAGTACGTCAATATTTTTATGTCTGATAACGACAGCATCCGCCCAGTTATTAAGATAGCCTATTACGTCACAAATCTCTTCTCTCTTATCTAGCGTCTCAGGTGGAAATAAAATCGTCTGACCGCCAAGCAGGTAAATGCCTTTTTCGAAGGTAACCCTTGTCCTGATGCTTGAGTTTGGGAAAAACATTACTACTGTTTTGCCTTTTAAAAAATCGGTATATCTGCCCTTCTGCAAATCGTCTGCGATTTCAAATATATTTAATACATCTTCTTTTGTGTAATCAGTCAGCCTGATAAGACTCTTGTTTTTTTTCATACTGTCTTATACAAGTTCCTTTCTCATAATCACAAACCACGATTTTTCACTATACATTTCAAAACCATGCTTCTCATATAATCTTATCGGTCCATGATATTGATACGCAAATGACTTATCTGAAAAAGGATATGCCTCTGCATATAAATATCCTTCTTTCCTTGCATCCTCTAAAACCTTGTCAATTATAAAGTCAGCAATTCCTTTTCCTCTATAATCAGGAGCTATATCAATACAGTATACCGCCTTGATTTTTCCCTTTTCATTGATACCGGTATTAAACTCTTCATTTGAAACAATCGGATAATAATTTAATTTATCATCACAATTGCACCAGCCTATGATTTTCTCTTCATCATAGATAAGATACCCATTTAAAATTCCATGTTCAATTAATTCCTTTGCCTTCTCACATCTTGCCCCTTTCCCTTCGTACTTCTCTTCTTCCTCTTTTATCAAATGGCTTTCCAGGCAGTAGCATGCAGACCACTCCTCATGGTCAGTAAAAGCAATATTATCAAAAAAATACAAATATTCCTCGTGCATTTCCGGGGTAAGCTTCTTTATGGATAAATTCATTGAAATCCCCCTCTTTTAAAGTAACTCACAGAACTCTTTTACTTTCTTTTCATTCTCCTGATCAGATTTCTCCTTTGGATCAACCAAAATAAGCTCCGCAGCAAATTCATTTATGCCAATATACTTTTTCAGCTTATCAATTGCCTTATCGGCGCCGCCTCCGCTAAAGCAAATAAACACAGCAACTTTCTTTTCTGCTAATGACGCTTTATTCTCCTCAATAAAAGTTCTGATTGGTGGAGTAAAGGTGCTTGCCCATACCGGTGTACCAAATATAATCGTGTCATATTTATCCGCATCAAAATCATAAGGCTGCAATTTCGGTGTATTTCCCATGACTGCACTTTTTCCTCCCCAGATAAATTTACGTACTCCGCTATCCGGGTATGCTTTTACCGGTTCAATTCTTATAACATCCGCATCGATGTTTTCAGCTATTTTGTCTGCTATAAACTTTGTATTGCCGCTCATTGAATAATATACTATTGCTGTCTTCACGTGTTTGTCCTCCTTGTAAGCATTTATATCTTTGTCCACAATGTACGCTTTATTATATCTTACGGTTCAATTATATCAAAGAAATAATTCAAACTATATACAAATTTAATTTTCCTTCATTAATTCAATTTCTTCTCCCAATATACCTATTCACTTTCCTGATATAATCCAAATACTCCTTACCGAATGCTGCCTTAAGGAAATCCTCTTCAACATTTACAATCTGCAAGTGAAACATAAGCATTGCAAACGCCGATAACGCAAACAGCACCCAGTTGAAAAACATCAGTAAAATTCCGATATATACGAGGTCAAACCCAAGAAATGCAGGATTTCGGCTTATCTGATATATTCCCTCTGTAACCAGTTCAGTTTTATCGGTTTCTGAAACACCTGCTCTCCAGCTGTCACGCATAGTATACACGGAACAGATAAAAACCACATCACCCATTATCGCTATCACAACACCTGCACATCTTGCAGCCGTAGGCAAAGCAGGGCTGTTCAAAAAAATACTGATTACCTCTGCTATCGGAACTGCAAAAGTTGCTGCCTTCATTGTAATTTCAATGAATTTAGCTAAGCCTTTTTTGCCTTTGCCAATCTGGTCAGTCCTGATGCCTTTTTTCTTCTGACTTATCATCTTGCCAAAATAACATCCATAAAAAGCCACAAGTATAACAATTGCAATTATCTGAAAGAACATACTTTCCTCCATTTATCCAGTTAAAAGATACAATAACTATTTTTTGTTTATTATTATCGCACTTAACGTCCAAAAGCGCAATAAAAAAAGTTTACTTGCATCTACTGTTACAATACTATTTTCAAGCTTTGCTATCCTAACAATACTTTCAAAAAACGCCTGTCAGTTTTAATTTTTCTGACAGACGTCTTTACATATCCTGATTTAACCATCAAAAAACTAATCTGTTTGTAAAAATCAGCACACATCAATCTAAACATCTTTTAGGCTTAATAATTTCATACTCAAGATAGAGCTTGTTTCTATAATCCTTATCCAGCACTGCCTTAATCAGGTCATCCTGCCTGTTATCCTCAAGCAGTTTTTGTGCAAGTGCTTCCATGCGTTCCTCGCTTTCTCTAAAGCCTTCACGCATTCCCTGTTCTTTTCCTTGCTCAATGCCTTCCTTA
>JAFRXK010000035.1 GCA_017442865.1 Lachnospiraceae bacterium
TGTATACTTTGTATCAAGCATACCAAACTTAACTGCTGCGCCTGATGCGTTATATACGCCGTATAATACTGCTGCCGATCCAGAATCTGTTCTTGAAATAATATCAACGCCTGTACCCTTGAATGTAAACTGTACCTGTGTGCCGTTTCCAAGTGCTGCGGCATGTCCAAGGCTGTCTGCATACTGGTTTTCATATTCTGAATCATATCCGTAAAGGTCATCCCAGTTGTCTGACTGCTTAACAATACCTGTGCTGTCTACAACCTGTGGTGCATTTGCACTGTATGTTATAGCTCTTGCAGATGTATCATTGTAGTATGAGAAGTTATCCTCATAGTAAACAACATTTGCAGGAAGGATTGTTACCTTTGATGTCATGATTGGTGTAGCATTTGATGAATCTAATGTAGCTCCATTCTCTGTACCTGCTCTTACAACCTGTGATGCATAGTAGAATGTATCTGTTGTATCAAGGAACTTGTCTAATGCATAAATGTAATGTGCATATCTGTTGTTAGCCTTGTCTGTTACCTTTGCCTTGCCATAGCCGTTATTGCCTGTAACAGTTTCTGCAACCGTAAGACCTGCTGCTGTGGCTGTATACTTACTTGCTATCTGTGAATTATTATTTGGAGCCGTTGAAAGAGCTGATTCCCAAACCCTTTCTGCCTCGTCAAGGCTGAACTTGTCGTTTGCAAACAGGTCATACTCGTCATCTGAACGAAGCTCTACAGGAATACCGTAATCAACTACGTATACATCATCATTGCCTCTGTATTTGTTTACTTCAATTTCATATTCACTGTTTGAACCGTCACTGAATGTAATAACGAACTTATCCTTAAATGCCTCTGTCTGAGGATTGCTCTTATATGTAAGCTTTCCTGCGTTATCAAATGTAAATGTGCCGCCAAATGCACTTCTGAAATCATTAACATTACTGTATGTTGTACCATTGTACTTAATTGAGAAGTTGCTGTTTGCAAGTGCTGCTGCATAGTCATATGACTGACCTACAAATTCAGCATCAAGCGGAATCTCAACAGGTGTTCCCATCTCAGCAAAGAACGCGTCTGATGCTGAAAGCTTAATCGGAACGAAGTTGAACTCAATCTTAAGGTTTGAATCGTAAAGACCACGCTCCATGTAGAATACTGTAAGCTGATGCTTTGAATTCTCAGCAAGCTTAAGCCATTCTTTATACTCCGTATTTGCAACGCCTGTAAGAGCATCATTTACCATCTTATGAGCAGTATTTACTGTTACATTACCTGTTGTAAAGTTAATCTCACCCGTTGCTCTACCATGTGAACCACCCATATCAAGGGCTAATCTACCGTCTACGAATACCCAGAGGTCATCATCTCCTGAGAAACGGAATACTACGTCATCATTTGTTGACGGCTTGATATCTGCAGCCGGTGTACCTGATCGATATACGCCTACATTGAGGGTTGTATTCCATGTCTTACCATAGAACTTAATCTGATTTGTAGCGCTGTCAACATGAAGAGGGAATAATAATGTACCGTTAGCATTCTGAACTTCTCTCTTGTTGCCATCGAAATCTGCTGTATTCCATGTACCTACTGATGCGTTGTTCTCATAGTTCTCATAATCGCCTGTAAGTCTCTCTGAACCATCTCCGGCTCTGTAGCGTGTGTACATATATCCGCCGCCATTTGACTGTGTAACAGCAAGTATATAATCACCAGGCTGAAGCGTGTTGTCAAGTGTAACTGTCACCCAGCCTTCATTTCCGCTATTGCTTAAATTAGCTGCCCCATTTGAAGCTAAAGGAGTAGCTCCTGTCGAATCTACACTCTTTGCAGGTATTGTGAAAGGAATATCCATTCTGGCACCAAAGCCAAAGTTTGTTGTAGCGTCAGTAGTTGCTCTGTCGCCAATACTCTTTGCATATGTTGTAGCAGCTCCCCTTGTATTGAATGGGAAGAAACCTGCATAATCATCCGTTAAGTTTTTAATCTGAGCTCCTGATGATGAATCGTATACAAGCTTGCCGTCGCTGCCCATATATACGTTATCCTCTCCGCTTCTTGAATCGAATATATAATATCCGTTTCCTTCATCACGGAACGGGAATGCTATAGGATTTGTTCTTGAACCGAACTTCTGGGCTCTTCCTGTTAAGAAGCTGTCATGGAAGAACGGAATGATTACATTGTTCTCTGATGAAAGAAGATCACCGCCTGTTGATAAATACTCATTTACCATGCCCTGGATAGGTGCGCCAACGAGTGCTCCGTTCCAGTCATTATTATATCCTGTTCCAGCCGGGTTATGGTTGTAATACCATGTTGTATTATCAACACCATACTTGCCTGAGCCTCCTATATCATTAAGGAAGCCAAATAAAGCACCTTCCCATGCATATACGCCCTGCTTTCCCTGTGTTCTGTCTCCAAATGCGCCAAGTACAAGCGGATGACCCATCTTGCCATTGCCTGCATAATATGTCATGATATCTCTGTCAATGTTTGTGAACTGATTCCACCATCCGTCACCGCCGCCCGGTAAATAGTTGTACATAACTGCAGGAACAGTGATAAGTGTGTTCTTGCCATTGTTCTGGTCTTCCATCTCATCAATAACGACTGTCGGATCCGTATATGGGATGCTTGAACCAGGTGTACCATAGACGCTGCCCGGATTACCTGCCGGCTCTGTAAGTGCATCAGAGTTTGCAATAGTTCCCTCAAATACCTTGTTACCATCAAGGCTTCTATTCAGCCACTGATACTTCACAATGCCATCAGACTGTCCGATTACAACAAAAGTCAGACCGCTTGTAGCTGTAGTAGAATCGTTCCAAATATTATATGGATCATCCCATGTATCGTATGTCATCTGACGACCGCCAGCTGCAAGTACATCAGCTCTTGTAGATGTTGTTGAAAAACTTCCACTGTAATTTTCAATAATATATGCGTCTACATAACCTACAGTGCCGTTGAAGTCCTCACGGCTCTTAAATGTAGCCGGTGTTGCAGGTGCCGGTGTACCCCATGTACCTACGCCATTGTCTGTAGCGGTATATGTTGTTGAGTCTCCTCTTCCGGTTGCATTCCATGAATTCCAGCCTCCGTCTGAATAGCTTGGACCTCTTCTGAATGTAACTGTATCAGCAGCATCAATTGTAGCTGTCCAGTGTGTCTCATCTACCTTTGTCATATTCACGTTATTTGCCGTGAAATATGCTGTAACGCCATCATTTGCTCCTGAAAGCCAGTGACTGCCTGTTCCATCCACCAATGTTACAGTAATCTGGTTTGCCGGTGATATGCTTTCGCCGGCTGCCGCTTCTGCCTCTGAGCGAGATGTATAAAGTGTTTCTGTGTCGTTTTTATAAACAACGTAAAATTCAGAACCAACATTATTGGCGTTGAAAGTTTTATCACAGCCTCTTCCTCCGCCAGTTTCCTGAACATAGCCATCAAAGCTATTTGAATTAAGATCAGCAGACCACCATCCATTGGTACCGCTTACTTTTGATAAGGCAATACCAGGCCATGCGCCCGGCTCAATGCCATTCCAGCCCCAAAGATTTGCACTTGAAAAATCATCGGCATGAAAATAAATAGTTGTATTTGCAGCCTTAGCCTTCTGTGCAAATGGTGCAAGATTAATGATACTTAAGCAGCATACCACTGCGAGTACCCACGCGAGAGTTTTCTCCCAAAGTTTTCTTCTTTGCATTAAAAACCACCTTCCTTTATTTTTATAATACTTTCCTCAAGAAACCTTTTTGATTTCACTAAAAGCTTTTAGTTATCTGATGTAACATAAACCTACTAAAGCTTTAACCCCTTCATACTTGATTTCCCGATACATTATCAACTTTATTATAGAGCCTTTGATAATTTAAATCAATATTATTTCTCATGCAAAATCATACAATTTAAAAATGCTTTTTTAGTCACTTTACACAAAAAACACTTGTTTTACTACATGTTTTACTAGATAAAACGTTTAAGTTATTCGTGTAACTATATGCTTTTGAACGAATTCTTTCGCTCTGCATTTTGCCTTGTTTTTATATACAAAGTACTTGTTATTTTAACAGCGGGCGGCGCACAGCATACCTCTCTTTATTCATACGCTGTGCGCCGCCCCATAAAACAATTATTTAACAACGCAGCTTAAATTATTGTGTCTGTGTTGTAATACACAGCTCTAATTATGATATAGCTGCTTAAATTTTACTTTGTGCAATCTTCGCACAGTTATCTTATTTTCATATATGTATTTACGCTATGCCGTATTCCTCGTACAGGCTTTCCTTATACGCCTTGTCATTTATGGCGCGCATCAGATCCTCCTGCCTCATATCGCCCAAAAGCTTCGATGCCAGTTCGGCAAAACGCACCTCACCTTCGGCACGACCTTTCTCTATGCCTTCTATACGGCCTTCCTCTCTGCCCTTCTCTATGCCTTCTATACGGCCTTCCTCTCTGAACGCATTGATATGCGCTTCCTCATCATATTCAAATAATATCATCTCCCGCACCTTTGCTCTGTGTTTTATTAATATATCCTTTAGTATATTATGCTCTATGCAGTACGCCTACGCTATGCCGTATTCCTCGTACAGGCTTTCCTTATACGCCTTGTCATTTATGGCGCGCATCAGATCCTCCTGCCTCATATCGCCCAAAAGCTTCGATGCCAGTTCGGCGAAACGCACCTCACCTTCGGCACGGCCTTCTATCTTGCCTTCCTCTCTGCCCTTCTCTATGCCTTCTATCCTGCCTTCTATACGGCCTTCCTCTCTGCCCTTCTCTATGCCTTCTATACGGCCTTCCTCTCTGAACGCATTGATATGCGCTTCCTCATCATATTCAAATAATATCATCTCCCGCACCTCCGCTCTGTGTTTTATTAATATATCCTTTAGTATATTATGCTCTATGCAGTAGTCTATGGCAAGCTCTACCGCCTGCCCTATGTCATGGCATTCGTCATCGAATATCCTGACGCGCTCCACAAACTCCGAATACTCCCAGAGCTTGCGGCAGCTTCTTAACAGCTCCTCGTTGTGCCCCGCATTTATGTTGTACTGCACCGCCTCGCATTCAAGGCACGGCTTCTTTCCTCCTGCACTGTCAAACGCGTCCGAAAGCCGCAGCACCCTCACATCCTCCTCCTTTCGCGTACCGTTGTAAAACACTATGTACTGCGGGGTCGGAAGTTTTATCTGCACCGACGAGTACGGTGCCAGGTGCCGCGACGACATATACGCCTTGTACATGTCCGCAAAATACATAAGCCCCCTCACCGGGATATTCGGGTTGAATGTGCTCTGGTGCTCGTACAGGTTCATGACATTTCTTATAAGAAACGAGGCGTCATTCTTAATGTGTATGTAGACGACATCCTCCAGCGTCGTGACCTCAAGCTCTTCGGGGTTGTCATACGAAGAGCCGTTCACAGCATTATATAAGCTGAGAAGCTCTGCCTTCTCCCTGAAAATGAACCTGAAAAGCGTGTCCTTGTAGTTTCTGTTTATCATTTTCTCCATGTCTTACATCTCCATTTTACAATAATATTTGTGCTGCTGCAACCGATTGTGGTTAAGAAATCTTAGAATTTGAGATTTTATCTTCTCTTTAAATTTAGAATTGATTAAGAATGATTCTTTTTTCTTAAATCAGCAGAATCGATTGATACGTTCCGGCGATTTGCCGCTATTATCATGGAGTATCTTTTAGATTGTTCAGAAAAATATCTTGAAATTTATTATCAGAATCGTGTTTTAGTTTTTATGATTCATACTTTATCTTTTGTATTTTGCTTTTATTTAACATTTGTTCTTTAAAAAAATATCCTTGAGTAAAATCATTACCCGACCTTATAGTATGCCTAACCGAACATATTATAAGACAGTTCTTCAATGCCATACTCCTTGCAAAGCTTTTCGCGATAATCAATATCTTCTACTGCACGGACAAAATCTTCTTCTCTCTTATCATCATAAAGCTTCTTTGCAAGCCGGGCAAACCTTTCTTCGCCTTCGCGACTAACAGCTTTTAAGCGAAGCTCTTCTTGATATTCCCAGAACAGAATGTCCCTTATCTCTTGTCTGTTATTAGTAAGCTCATCCCTCAAGATATTATTTTCAATGCAGTCATCTATCGCTTTGTCAATAAAATGAATATTATTGCTGCCATCTTTATCGCTCATATCAACACACCTCCTTCCCTGTATGGTATTTATAAACAACTGACATTCACTAAATGTCAATCATTTATTAGAATTGTATAATTGCTTACAAAAGGAAAGAACTAAAACTATCTCAAAGAGCATTATCAGACCTTTGTGAGCTTGAAGGCTTATCAATAGATAAAAATGCAATTCAGAGAATTGAAGCCGGCAAAAGATTTGTTACTGATATTGAGTTAATTTATTTTTCAAAAATACTGGGGATAACATATGAAGAGTTATTAAATGTAGGCGATGGCTTTTTTCCTCGCTAAACCTAAGACTTCAAAACTTCATTTCACTGATAAAAAGAGCAAGTTCAAAAAACTTTTCAAGATTTCATTCCTCCACAAAAACAGAGCAGAGTCAAAGAACTATAATTGAGATTTTTAAAGACTGCACCCCTCCGTTTTCACGAGAGGGGTGCATTTAAAGAAAGATTTCAGAAATTATTTAAATTAAACATGACTTCTTATTCTTTCTCTTCGTCTAATGTACTTTCATACTTTTCTAATATTATCTTCTGCAAATTATTTCTAGTCTCAGTGTTGATTGGGTGCGCTATGTCCTTATATTCGCCATCAGCACCTTTTCTGCTCGGCATAGCAACGAACATGCCCTTTGCTCCTTCAATAATCTTAATGTCATGTACAACAAATACTTCATCAATAGTTATTGAAGCTGTTGCCTTAAGTTTTCCTTCGTTGTCCACCTTGCGTACTCTAATGTCTGTAATCTGCATAATAATTATCTCCTCATACTCATTTTATCTTTTTGAAATAATAAGCGTTATTATTTCCACTTATTATAACGTTCGTTTTTCTCTACAATAACCTTGATGTCATTGATATCGCTATAGTACTTGCTGTTAGCATTGATTGTTCCATGGCTTTCTACTATACAATTCTCAATCACAGAATTGTCACCGATGTAAACATCATTCAATATAATCGAGTTCTTAATAACGCAGTTGCTTCCAACATATACTTTCTTGAAAAGCACTGAATTCTCAACCGAACCATTGATTATACATCCGCTTGCAGCAAGACTGTTCTTCATAGATGCCCCCGGGTTGTACTTTGCAGGCGGATTGTCGTCCACCTTTGTATGAATGTCTGGATATTCCCTGAAGAAAAATTCTCTTACCTCAGGCTTTAAGAAGTCCATATTGGTTCTGAAGTATGCGTCAACAGTTCCAATATTGCTCCAGTAGCTGTCCATACTGTAAGCATACATATTCCTGTCTGACTTGTGTCTTATAAGAATATCCCTTACAAAATCGGTCTTGCCACGGGCTGCACACTCCTCCAGAAGGTCTATAAGATGACGTCTTCTTAAAACATATATACCACAGGATACATCTCCCTCTACCGCCTCTGACGGTTTCTCAATAAAGTCTGTTATCCTGCCGTCCTCGTCATACTGGACATATCCGTATCTGTCATATTCATTCATGACATCCATCTTCTTACATACCACAGTAAGGTCTGATTTCTTTGAAATATGATATTCCAGTACCTTATCATAATCGAGCTTATATATGCCGTCGCCGCTTGCAATAATTACATATGGCTCATGGCTGTTCTTTAAGAAATTAATGTTCTGGTACATGGAATCCGCTGTTCCGCGATACCAGTCGCCGTTGTCCGCTATCCTGTATGGCGCCATGACAAACAGACCGCCCTGCTTTCTTCCGAAATCCCACCACTTTGATGAATTCAAATGCTCATTAAGCGACATAAGGTTGTCCTGCGTAATTACCGCAACCTTCTGTATATGAGAATTCGACATGCTGCTGAGCGCAAAATCTATAGCACGATAGCTTCCCGCTACCGGCATGGCTGCCGTAGCTCTCTTGAGCGTAAGCTCTCTCATGTTTCTGTTGTATCCGCCCGCTAAAATAATACCTACCGCTCTCATACACAATCACCTGCCTTAATGATATATCCTCCGCTTGGAAGGTATCCGTCAGGATAATCCTCCGGTACGGTCTCTCCTGAAATCGCAACATTCTTTCCTATCGTCACGTTTGCAGGAATGGTTGTATGCTCTCCGACGGTTACTATATCAAATGTATAGACTCTCTTGTCGTACTGGCTCTCGGCATATTCGCCCATGCCCATCTTAACATTGTCTCCGATAACTACATCATCCGATATAATAGCCTTTTCAATGACTGCTCCGTCACCTATGACAACATTGTCCATAATGATGGAATCACGTACAACCGCACCCTTGCCTATCGTTACGCCGCAGCCGATAATTGAATGATATACGTCTCCGTTTATCTCGCTTCCCTCGCTGATAAGGCTCCGGTCAACATTTGACTCTGCCGAAATGTACTGTGGCGGAAGCACATCGCACTTCGTGTAAATATTCCAGTAGCTGTCATAAAGATTGAATACAGGAACAAGGTCTACCAGCTCCATGTTTGCCTCCCAGTACGAACCGAGCGTACCTACATCCTTCCAGTAGCCCTCAAACTGGTATGCAAATATACGCTTTCCATTCTCGTGACAGTATGGAATAATATGCTTTCCGAAGTCACACGCCGGCTGCTCCGAAAGCTTTATAAGCGCTTCCTTAAGCACCGGCCAGCTGAAGATGTAGATACCCATGGAAGCAAGATTGCTTCTAGGATTCTTCGGCTTCTCCTCGAACTCAAGTATCTTCTTGTTCTCATCCGTAATAACTACGCCAAATCGACTTGCTTCTTCCCAAGGCACAGGTATTGAAGCAATGGTAATGTCAGCATTATTTGCCTTGTGGTAGCTAAGCATCGTCTCATAATCCATCTTATATATATGGTCGCCGGATAATATAAGTACATAATCCGGATTAAATGAATCCATATAATCAATGTTCTGATAAATAGCATTAGCTGTTCCGGTATACCACTCGCTGTTTGTACTCTTCTCATATGGCGGGAGTACGCTTACTCCACCGATATTCTTGTCCAAATCCCAAGGAATACCTATGCCAATATGTGAGTTCAGCCTTAACGGCTGATACTGGGTCAGAACGCCTACCGTGTCAATACCGGAATTAATACAGTTACTGAGCGGAAAATCAATAATTCTGTATTTACCCCCAAATGCAACTGCCGGTTTTGCAACCTTGGCAGTAAGCACTCCAAGACGGCTGCCTTGTCCTCCCGCAAGAAGCATGGCTATCATCTCTTTTTTAATCACATTATCACCTCTCACCGCATATTTTGTTTGTTAATAGTTAAAGTATACCATAGTTCTAATTATAAATAAACAAAAGATTTAACTTTTTGCATTCTTTTTTATACATTTTACATTATAAATCGAACAACTTATTGAAAATTATTTATTTATTGGCTATACTGTATCTATATTTTTAAAAAAGTTAGGATGGTAGAATTATGAAACTGATTACTGTACGTGAAATCTACAAGAATAAAGATATGCTCTATGGCACAGATATATGCATAGGCGGATGGGTAAGAAACAACAGAAGTTCAAAAAATTTCGGCTTCCTTATTATCAGCGACGGTTCATTCTTTGAGACAATTCAGGTTGTTTACAACGATACAGCGGCAAACTTTGCCGAGCTTTCAAAGCTCAACGTCGGCACAGCGGTTATTGTATCAGGTAAGCTTGTTGCCACACCTGATGCAAAGCAGCCTTTTGAGATTCAGGCTGAGTCTGTTACGGTTGAGGGTCCTTCCTCACCGGACTACCCGCTTCAGAAGAAGCGTCACACCTTTGAGTATTTAAGAACCATTACTCACTTAAGAGCAAGGACAAATACATTCCAGGCTGTTTTCCGTGTGCGTTCACTTATAGCATATGCTATCCACACCTTCTTTATGGAGAGAGGCTTCGTATATGTTCACACTCCGATTATTACCGGAAGTGACTGCGAGGGCGCAGGCGAGATGTTCCAGGTAACAACCCTTGATATGAACAATCTTCCTAAGAATGAGGACGGAAGCGTTGACTACTCACAGGATTTCTTCAATAAGCCTGTAAACCTTACGGTAAGCGGCCAGCTCAATGTCGAGACCTACGCTATGGCGTTTAGAAATGTTTACACCTTCGGACCGACCTTCAGGGCTGAGAATTCCAACACAACACGACATGCAGCAGAGTTCTGGATGATTGAGCCTGAGATGGCGTTTGCAGATTTGAATGATGATATGAGACTTGCAGAGGATATGCTCAAGTTCATTATTAAATATGTTATGGACAATGCTCCTGAAGAGCTTGCATTCTTCAACAGCTTTGTGGACAAGGGTCTGCTTGAAAGACTCAACACAGTATTACATTCAGACTTCGGTCATGTAACATATACAGAGGCTATTGAGCTTCTTGAGAAGAACAACGACAAGTTCGATTACAAGGTTTTCTGGGGCTGCGACCTTCAGACAGAGCATGAAAGATACCTCACAGAGGAAATCTTCAAGCGTCCTGTATTCGTTACAGACTACCCGAAGGAGATTAAGGCTTTTTATATGAAGCTCAACGAAGACGGCAAGACTGTTGCAGCCATGGACTGTCTTGTACCGGGTATCGGCGAGATTATCGGCGGCAGCCAGAGAGAGGACAACTATGATGTTCTGCTTGAGCGTATGCATGAGCTCGGACTAAAGGAGGAGGACTACAGCTTCTACCTTGATTTAAGAAAGTACGGTTCAAACCGCCATGCAGGCTTTGGTCTCGGCTTTGAAAGATGCGTTATGTACCTTACAGGCATGGGCAACATCCGCGACGTTATACCGTTCCCTAGAACAGTCAACAACTGCGACCTGTAAGAAGTATTTTTCAGTTTTAAAAAACAGACTCGCAATTACAGCTATATAAATTTAAAACAAACAGGGGTTTTATATGAAGATAATTCACACCGGTGATATCCACTTGGGATGCACCCCCGATATAGGCGCTCCGTGGGCAAGGAAGCGCCAGGCAGATATATGGAGAACCTTTGAGGACATTATCAGGCTTGCTGACGAAAAACAGGCAGACTTACTTCTTATCTGCGGCGATTTGTTTCACCGTCAGCCGCAGCTAAAGCAGATTAAGGCTGTCAACCAGCTTTTCGCCTCAATTAAAGATACTGAAATAGTTATTACAGCCGGAAACCATGACTTTTTGGTTTTCGGCTCTCCATATTACAGCTTTAACTGGAGCGACAACGTTCATTTTATAAAGTCGCCAAAGCTTACGGGCGTTGAGCTTGTGAAGCTCAACACGGTTGTTCACGGCTTTAGCTATTATGAGCAGTCTCCTGCCGATGCGGCAGGGCTTGTCGGCAATATTATCTGCCCGGATGACGATAAGAGACACATACTTATGCTTCACGGCGGCGACGATACGCATATTCCGTTAAATTTTGGCGCACTTGCCAGAAAGGGTTTTGACTACACAGCCCTTGCACACATACACAAGCCCGAGCTGTTCGAGAACCTGCCTATGGCGTACTGCGGCTCGCCTGAGCCGCTTGATAAAACCGAACGCGGCCCTCACGGCTGCATTTTCGCCGAGCTTGATGATAAGAGCTTTAACTTAAGATTTGTTCCGCTCGCCCGCTCTGCTTATATTTACTGTAAGATTAAGATAACTCCCGATACCACTGTTTCGTCGCTCAGGAATACGATGGCACATATTATTCAGGAGAAGGGCAGCCACAACATTTTCACCTTTACCCTTATCGGCACGAATTCCGGCGAGCTTGTT
Organism: Lachnospiraceae bacterium; assembly: GCA_017442865.1. Lineage (GTDB taxonomy): Bacteria > Bacillota > Clostridia > Lachnospirales > Lachnospiraceae > JAFRXK01. The sequence goes on from JAFRXK010000035.1 coordinate 11,922, forward strand.
ATCAACACTGAGGACTACGCAGATATCGGCAATATTATTGCAGTCAATGACGAAAGCACTCCGGGTTATGACCTTGACGCAATACTTTCAGAACACAAAAATGATTTAATAGGTCGTTTTATTGATACATTGGCAGATTCATCGTCAGACGAAGCCGCCGGCTCAACCAAAATAAATGCTCTTTATTATGGTCTGAGCGCGCTGCTTAAAAGTACTGACAGAGACGGAGGTGCGAAATGATTATTAAAGATGTTCATATATCAGGCTTTGGAAAGCTTAATAACGCTGATTTTTCCTTCGATTCAGGGATAAATCTTATCTGCGGACACAACGAATCCGGAAAATCGACACTGCACAGCTTTATTTTTCACATGCTCTTTGGAATAAACCGCGCACGCGGAAAGGCGTCCCGCCTTGATGCTTATAAAAAATATTGTCCGTGGGATTATCCTGACAGCTTCGGCGGCTCAATGCGTATCGAAGCCGATGGCATAACCTACCTGATAGAGCGAAGCTTCAACGCCTCAGACAAATCCTTCAGCATTACAAACGAGGCAACAGGCGAAACAAGCTGTGACGAGGAATATCTTACAGAGCTTCTTGGCGGCATTTCGGAAAATGATTTTAATTCCACATTAAATATCAGGCAGTCCGGCATCAATGCAGGAGACGACATGTCAGAATTAATAAAGCGCCAGATTCTCAACACCGGAAGCACCGCCTCAACAAATATTGACGTACAGTATGCGGTCAGAACCCTTAATGACAAAAAGAAGGAGCTTGCTTCTGAGCTTGATAATGACGCGCGCAAGAAATATTATGAGGTTCAGGATAATATTGAAGCACTTCGCGATGACCTTGAACAAAGACAAAGCGAGATTGCATCAAGCCCTGCCTACGAGGAGGCACACGGCGAAGCTTTAAAGCAGGTTAATACAAGCCTTAATGACAACTCCGATGCTCTTAAGGATGAATATGACGCGCTTACAAAAGAGCTTGCAGACTGCGGCTTTAAAAATGTTGCAGAGCTTGCTGCTGTTGACAGCACACATAAGAACCTGTGCAGAATGTACCAGACCGCAAAAAGCTCCGATGAAGCCTCTTCACAGAAGACTACGGACAAGGAAGATGCTTCCGTGATGGCTGGCAGCATGTACGGAAAAGAGCGGGTATCCATTGAAGACTATGATATTAAAATGGTCGATATTATAAAAGGCTCGATTATCAGCCTGTTTTTCATTATTTCAATTGTATGCTTTGTATGCGGTATCAAGGTGCTCGGTATTATATCATTGCTGCTTGCGCTTGCCATAGCAGCCTACACCGCACTTCCGTTCCTTCCGGGCATGGCTGATTATTTTAAGAAGGCTTCATCAGATGACGAAGCTGTACCGGCATTCTCAAAGGAGCAGGCAGCACAAGAGCTGTCAAGGCTTTACATAGAGTACCTCGGAAGCGGCGATATCAACAGGGAAAACCGCGACAGACTCAACGCATATCTTTCAGACTGCAAAGCTAAGTTTTCAAGGCTTTCAGAGCTGGGCAGTAAAATCCAGAGCGGCAGGGAAAGACTTCTTTCAAACAAGGAGGCAATTCTCAACGCCAAAGAAAACAACATTGAAAACGCAAAGCTTTTCTGGGAGACCGACAATATTCAGGAGCAGTTGGATGCACTGGAGGACGAAAAGCAGCGCCTCGAATCGGTATTAGAAAAGAACAGGCAGATAAATGACGAGATTGCGTCCTTAGATCTTGCAATTAATACAATCAAGGATATTTCCTCTGATTTATACCATCAGAATACTCCTTCACTTAATTCCTCGGTGAGCAGTATCTTCGGTAAGATTACAGGAAAAAGCGAGGGCGAGCTTCTCATTTCCGACAATTTAAACATCACCTTAAATGACGGAAAGCGCACTATTCCTCTCCACTGCTTAAGTCAGGGAACCATTGAGCAGATTTACATGTCGCTGCGTCTTGCCACAGCAGACCTTCTGCTTAAGGACAGCGAGTTTCCTCTTATCATAGACGAGGCGTTCGCAATGTATGATAATCCAAGACTTGCAAACACCTTCAGATATATCTTTAAGGAGCACAAGGGACAGACCTTCATCTTCTCCTGCCAGAACAGAGAGAAGCTGGTGCTTGAAAAGATTAATATTCCGTTCAACTTCATAAAGCTATAAATATAGTGAATACAAAGGATTTTACTATAAAGAAAACCCGCCCCGGCGGTATGCTCCGATTTATGAAGAGCATACCGCCGGGGCGGATTCTTTTATTTTGCCGTTCGCTGCCGCATAACAGCATTACTGCTTCTTATGCTTCTCCAGAATAGCATTTATCCTGTCATACGGGTCAAGCAGGTTCTGCATTGACGCCTCGTGATTTAACGTGTCTATAATCAGCGCCACATATTTTGCCATGTCAACGCTTACATAATAAGGCTTTTCAAGCAGCTCAGGGTTCTGATAAATAAGATTTGTCGTAAATATCTTATCTATAAGTCCCTCCTCATAGCATTTATCAAACACCTCAAGACCGCTTGTAAACAAGCCGAAGGTTGCGCATGCAAATACCCTCGCTGCCTTTCTTTCCTTAAGCTGTCTTGCAACATCGATGATGCTTGTGCCGGACGCTATCATATCGTCAATTATAAGCACATCCTTGCCCTCAACATCCGCGCCAAGGAATTCGTGCTCTATTATCGGGTTTGTGCCGTTTACAACCTGTGAATAATCCCTGCGCTTGTAGAACATACCTACATCCACGCCAAGCACCGTTGCAAGATACACAGCCCTGCTCATGGCTCCCTCATCAGGGCTGATAACCATAAGATGATTGCTGTCCACAACCACATCCGGCACTGATTTTAAAAGCGCCTTGATGAACTGATAGCTCGGACGCACATTGTCAAAGCTGCTAAGCGGTATAGCATTCTGCACTCTCGGGTCGTGCGCATCAAAGGTAATAATGTTATTTACGCCGATGCTTCTAAGCTCCTGAAGCGCATAAGCGCAGTCCATGGACTCTCTGCCCGTCTTTTTATGCTGTCTGCTTTCATACAAAAACGGCATGATAACCGTTATCTTTCTTGCCTTTCCTGCCGCAGCATCAATAACTCTCTTAAGGTTCTGGTAATGGTCATCCGGCGACATATGATTTATCTCGCCAAACGCCTTGTAGGTAATGCTGTAATTGCACACATCCACAAGAATATATAAATCATCACCTCTTACCGATTCCAACAGCTCACACTTTGCCTCGCCGGATGAAAATCTCGGCTGCTTAATGCCAACCATATAGGTATCTCTGGTATAATCCTCGTAAGGGTTTGTCTTTGCCCTCTCCTCACGCCACTCTATCAGGTATTCATCAACCCTTTTGCAAAACTCCTTGCTTCCTTCGCATGCCGCTATACTGAGCCTTCCAACAGGCAATGTCTCAAAATCTGCCATAGTATCCTCCATATTGTTCTTTATCTTATTTATATCATAGCCGGAAATATTCCTTTAACAGCCATTATGTTTTTCAAGGCTTCTCCGGCAGTAATCATTTACCGCTTTCTTCTTATATCGTCACCATACATATAAATACATTTGTAATTGCTGACAATCCTAGAAGCAACTCTCTCGGAATATATATCCTGCATATCCCTTGGCATAAGATTGGTTGAAATAATAACCGCCTTTCTTCTTAACAGCCTGTCATTTATACAGTTGAACAGCTCGGAATTGGTAAGGCTGTTATTTAATTCGGTACCCAGATCATCTATAATGAGCAGGTCGCTTTCGTATGCAAGCTCATACCTGTTCTCGCAGTCCTCGTCCTTTCTGAGTATTCTGCCCGAAAGCATCTCAAAAAACTGCTCCGCCGTCTGATAAACTACTGAATGCGAACTATCCATAAGCCTCTTTGCAATGCAGTGTATCAGAAAGCTCTTGCCCACTCCCGATTCACCAATCAGCAAAAGATTGCTTGAAGCCTCTTTATTATCAAAATTGTCTATATAATCTTTTATCACAACATTGACCAGCTTATCCATGTATGCCTTAAGGGATATACCGCCCTGCTCCGGGATAATATAATCCTCGCTGAAATAATTCCAGTTAAAGGTATCAAAATTCTCCCGCTCAAGCACATCTGCCAGATAAGACTGCTTATATAAAAGCTCTATCTCAAGCTTCTTCATGCAGCTGCATTTCTCACCATTTATATATCCTGTGTCCTTACAATAAGGGCAGTCATAAATATCATCAAGATAATCCGGCTCAAATCCCGCGCCCTTTAGCAGCTCCTTTTCTTCCTCCATAAGCTCCTTCATCTGCCGCTTATAATCATTTAATGAAGCCTCGCATCCGTTGACAAGCGCCCTCGCCCTGCCGACTGAAATATCTCTTATCTGCGCCTCATATTCCTTATACTGAGGGATACGATTATACACCTCTTCTATCCTGCGCTCATGTATCCTTCTGTTTTTGTTCTGTACTCTGCCGTAATGGCGCATAATCTCGTCATATTGAATATTACTAAGTGTCATATAAATCTCCATTCCGCCGCCAAGCGGCGGCACAAATAGTGATGAAAGTTCTGTTTTCTTTCACACTATCACTCCCTCCCTGATATGTCGGTAAGGCTCTCAATATGTTAATACTGGCTTATATCAAGTATTACATCTTCATAACTGTTATCTCTCTGCCTGAAATTATGGAATCTGTTAGTCTTTGCCGTATTCTTCGCCGCATTCTGCGTCGTCTGCCTGGAAGCAGCCTTCTTATCTAAGAACGCCTCATCAAGCCTCTTAATATCCTCAAGATTCCTTACTGAATTCTTCTTCCAGTCCTTCAAAATGCCCTCAACATAACGAAAATCCGCGCTGTGCAGCCTGTCAATGGTCCTCCTGCACGCCTCGGCTACCACATTCACATCCACGCTGTAATCATTCAGCCAGCTGTTGATAGTATTCTTCTCGTCCGTGGAAGGATATCTGCCCTTAAGCCCGAGTGCCTTCATAATGGTAAATACATCCTTATGGCATACCACGCCCTCAACCTTTGCCTGCTCAAGCGTCTTAATGCCTCTTGAGTACCAGTCTATCGCAACGCTCTCCATGTAGCGAATGCTCTTATGTCCTTCCTTCACGCAAATCTCAACTATGTATTCAATAACCTCTATCGGGAAGCCCAGAGTATCATACATATATGCCAATGACTCAGTATTGGTTCTTCCGAGAGTGGTTCCGGTATACTGCTGCACCGCCACAACCAGCGCCGAAAAATCCTCGTCATTGCTTACGCCCGCAAGCGACGCTTTCTTCTGCGGAACTTCTGCATTAACAGTCACATTCACAGAGTCTGCCTTTGCAGGTGCCGCATCCTCATGCCTGGTCACACCTCGTGACGGCGCTAAAGATTCATCCGGCAGCTCCTTTGTAGCCGCAATTGCTCCCGCGCTTTTTTCATCTGCCGAATCTGCAAATGACCTTATGGTAATGCCGCAGATGTCATGGCTGTCGGAATACTTAAGGCTCAGCAGGTTCATCTGCTCCCAATATTTAAGCGCACGTATTACCGCCTTTTCATTCTGCTCAAGCGAATCCCCCAGTCCCTCTATCGAAAGCTGTCTGTCCCTGTCTGACAGATAATAAAGGAGCATAAGATATACTTTAACGAACTCGCCGTTTGCATGAATCATATAGTTGTTTATAAATTTTGCATTGACAGGCACACTTCTGTCTTCTATATCGCTATCCAGCACAAATCCTTTCATATATTTTACCCTCCATCTATCAAAATCACACCGGACCGCAGTCCCAAAGGCCGGTGCAATAAATCCTCATCTGTATTACTGCCTGCTCAAAAACGCTATGGCTTTAGTATAGCACACACTATACTAATTGAGAACAGTATTTTTTATCACTCCTCTAATAATTTGTGCCGCCTCACAACATTAATAATCCACAGCTTTTCTTTTCATCCGGCATCTTTCCACAAACAGCCCCCCCCGTTACAGGATTTATTTATCAGACACATTTCCATAGGTATCCCACGACACCATGTTGGATTATCCGTCATATTTCCACAGCAGTCTGCGCCGCAGGCTTGTGGATTTTGTGGATATTGTGGATATTATATCGACAAAACAAACATTTTGTCAAAAAGCCTTGATATATCAAGCATTTTTAATGCTTGTGGATATGTGGACAATCAAAAATTATCCACACATCTTCTACATAAATATGTGGATAAATGTGTGGATAATGTGGATAACTTATAAGCCGAGAAGGTCGTCTCCAACCTTTCCAATGTCTCCGCAACCCATTGTAAGCACAAGCTCTCCGGCGACACAATTCTGAAGTATAAAGCTCTCTATCTCATCAAATGAATCAAGACATGTTGTCTTAACGCCCAGCTTTTCAATCTCCTTCGCTAAATCTGCCGAGCTGATGCCGAGTGTATCGGTCTCTCTTGCCGGATAAATCTTGGCAAGCACCACCTCGTCTGCCATTGAAAGCACATCTGCAAACTCCTGCATCAGTATCTTGGTTCTCGTATAGGTATATGGCTGGAATACGCACCATATCTTTGAATAACCTGCCTTTTTAGCAACCTCAAGTGTAACCTTTATCTCATCAGGATGATGAGCAAAGTCATCAACAATTGTAACTCCGCCAATCTCACCCTTCTTCTCAAATCTTCTGTTTACGCCCTTATATGCTTCAAGGCTCTCCTTAACGCTCTCAGGTGAAATGCCGCATACCATGGCTGCCGTGCTTGCTGCCACAGCGTCAATAACATTGTGCTCTCCACGTACATTAAGCGAAGCGGTAAACAGCTTCTCACCCTTGTGATACAGTGTAAATGTCGGGAAAAGCGTCGCCGTATAGCTTATATCCTTTGCATAATAATCTGCAGTCTCATCATTTATACCAAACGTAAGAACCTTACACTTAAGACCTGCTGTAAGCTTATCAAGGTCCTCTATATCATTATTAATTATAAGCGTACCGTTCTCATCCATCTTTTCTGCAAACAGTCTGAAGGAATGTCTGATATCATCTAAATCCTTAAAGAAATCCAGATGGTCAGGTCTGATATTAAGAATAATCTCAACCGTCGGATAGAATGATAAAAAGCTGTTTGTATACTCACAGGCTTCTGCTACAAAATAATCATCCTTGCCGATTCTGATATTGCCGCCGATGCTCGGAAGTATGCCGCCTACCGCTATGGTAGGATCCAAACCTGCATTTACAGTCATCTCACTTAACATAGAAGTGGTCGTCGTCTTTCCGTGCGTACCCGATACCGCAAGAACATTCTTATAGTTGAGCATAAGCTCTCCCAGAAACTCTGCTCTTGATAACATCGGTATATTTCTCTCTACCGCCTCCATGTATTCCGGATTGTCCGGATGAATAGCCGCACTGTAGATTACAAGCTCCACATCATCAGCAACATTCCCACGTCTCTGTCCGCCGTAAATGACCTCTATGCCTGCTTTTTCAAGCATTTTCGTATTTTTGCTTACTGCTGAATCCGAGCCGCATACCGTGAAACCCGAATTCTTTAGAATAAGTGCAAGACCGCTCATGCTGATGCCGCCAATACCTATAAAATGAACCTTAACCGGTTTTTTAAAGTCTACCTGATACATAACTTCACCTCATAAAATAAACTAATCAAATTACTCTTCATAAATAAATTAAACTAAACTCCACACCTCATGATTTGCCGTGCAAGCACGGCAATCATGAGCTTTGGACCCTGTTATCTTAGTATATAATATCACAAATTATAATTTTTGCAATGTTAAAACAAATCCTTTAGTATATTGCCCCTCATCATAGTTTATGAGTTCAAGTGTGCCGCCATGCATTGTTACTATTTTTGATGAAATACTGAGTCCCAGGCCGCTGCCGCCTCTTGAATTTCTGGACTCGTCACCCACCACAAACGGTTCAAATATATGTGCAGCAACCTCATCATCTATCACGGTTCCGTTATCTGCCACAGTAATAACAATATTATCTTCAAGATTTCTTAAGCTTGCAAGTATTTCGGCTCCTCTGTTATTGTGCTTCATGGCGTTATTCAAAAGGTTTGTAATCGCCCTTGAAATCTGCAGCCTGTCAATCATGCATTCTGCTCTGCCATCATCTATATTGATTTCAAGATTGAAACCCTTTTCCTCAAAGTCCATGTACATTCCGGCAAGTATTTCACGGAAAAGCTCAGCAACGTCGCACTGTTCTTTTTTTAGCGTGAAGCTGTCGCTGCTTAGCTTAGCATATTCAAACAAAAGATTAATAAGCTCATCCATCCTCTGGCTCTTCATATTAATGCTGTTAAGATATTCCTGCTTCTTTGCTTCGTCCGTAACCATTCCGTCTGCCAGTGCCTTAGAATAGCCCGATATCGTCGTAATAGGCGTCTTAAGGTCATGGGCAATGTCGGCAAACAGCAGATTCTTTGCATGCTCGTATTCAGCCTTTTTGTGTGCGCTATCCTCCATCTCCTCCGCCATCACATTAAAGGCATCCCTCATATCAACGAATTCATGCTCTGTATCGAAGTCAAGTCTGACACTTAAATCTCCTGTGGTAAGGCGCTGCATTCCACCTGTAATAGTTTTTACGGGCTTATCGATTTTAGCAAGTATCATCCTGATAAATACCAGAACCGAAATAACATATGGCAAAAGAATAATCACCAGAAGCGCCACAATAATTACAAACATAACAAACGGGTAGAGTCGTCCAAAAAGTCCGCTGTCAACTTTCCCTGTATTTATAATACCCATACTGTTATACGGGGTTACATATTTTCTCGCAAATATTGAAAATCCGCCCATTAATCTTTCTGTAATTGCATAAAAAGCCATTCGAATTATAGTAAGCACAATATCCGTAAGCACTCCCCAGAATCCTTTAGAAACAAATAAATCTTCACTTCCTATGGCAATCCTCAACTGCGGAAAAACATAATCATAATACACCCTGTTAATCAATGCTTCTGCGATAGCGGTGCAGCCCAGAATAAGCAAAAATCTTTTTATAAGAAATGATTTTAATGAACTGTTTTTCTCCATTTATTTCTCCAATCTGTACCCAAGTCCTCTTATCGTCCTGATATACTTATCCTTATCCTCTGAAAGCTTTGCCCTAAGCTTGCTTATACACACCATAATGCTGTTGTCATCAACCGCAAAATCATCTTCCCAGCCATGTTCAAATATCTGCTGCTTTGTAAACACCTTACCCGGGTTCTCCATAAACAATTTCATAATCTTATACTCAACTGAGGTTAAATATACAGGCTCTTCTCCTTTATACAAAAGACAGGCGTCCGTATCCAGCATAAGCTCCCCATTCTTTATTATTGTACTATGGCGGTCACCATCAGAACCAAGATCATAAAATCTTCTCATATTTGAATTGACACGCGCCACAACCTCCAGTGGATTAAATGGCTTTGTTATATAATCATCTGCACCGATATCCAGTCCGAGTATCTTATCGCTGTCCGCAACCCTTGCCGAAATAACAATTGCAGGGATTCTGCTGCTCTTTCTGAGCTCTTTTATCAGCCTGAAGCCATCCAGTCCCGGCATCAATATATCAATAAGCGCCATTGAAATATCTTCTTTGCCAAGCAGCTTAAGTGCCTGCAATCCGTCCTGTGCCTCAAAAATCTCGTAACCCTCTTTTTCCAGATAAAGTCTGAGAAGCTCCCTTATCTCATCCTCATCATCTGCGATAAGAATTTTATATGCCATATACTGTCTCCTTATCTAAATTATATTATTATTCAAGAACGTCCCAGCATTCTTGCTGCAAAATGCGTTAAAGCTTATCTGACATCTTCCTTAGCGCATTTTTCGCAATCTTTCTTTTATATTAACCCAGCGGTGTTAATATATCAATATTACATTTTTATGCCTGCACCTTAGCTGTATCGGTGACTATCGTTTCTGAATCCGGCATAGTATTTTTTAACTTGTTATACAGAGCTGCAAATGTATACTGCTTGTAAGGTGTAACGTAGAATATTGAAAGCAGATTGCATACAATCAATGATAATGCATCCCATAAAATAAAAGATAATCTGAGCAAAAATGCCTTCAATTTGCTGCCCCTCATCATATTTCTGCTAAGTTCAAATGCTTCCTTAGCACTGATGTCCGGATTTTCCCCTAAGATGTATGGAACCATTAAATATCTGTATTTTGCAATAATACCGGGTATGATAAACAATAATGACCATAAAAACACTTTGAGTTCCCTTATAAACATTATTCTGACCACGTTCTTGTAATTCCCTTTAAAGCCTCTTTCCAGCTTATTAAGATCAGCCTCATCATCAAGTGAGCTTCTGAAAAAATGCTGCACGCCTATTATTGCAGGATTTGCTACAAATACTCTAAACAGTACTGCAAAAGACGTCAAAACAAGCATAATCAAAATAAAAGAAACAATAAATACACTGCTTATTCCTACATAATCAGGGTCTTCAAACATAACCTTAAAATCTTCAACGACTGATAATAAAGCATCCTTAAAATCTTCAAATGAATGAATGTAAACTTCGTCATAACTATTAACGTTGCATGTGTTTGAAGAATTTGTTATAATACTGCTAAATACAGATGCACCACCTATAGCGCCACCGACCAGCAGAAAAATGTATCCGGCCAATACAGACTTCCAATAGTAAATACGCAATTTCCGCTTTGCTTTTCCCGTTAATTCATATCTTGTCCACATATTGTCATGTATAATCTCATTACCTTCTTTGACAGTAATAGATTGTTCTCCTTTCTCCCAAATGCCTGAGATATATATACCGTATTATTTATTCAAAGTGCCACCCATCTGCATTTTCATGCCCGGAAAATTTTCTGTTCCGAGTAGCTTAACCCACAGTTTTTTTATATTCTGATGCTCTAATACTTTGATAATATATCCGCATAATATGTTTCAAAAGTCAACCTTACCTTATCAGGAGCATCGTTAATGTATTGTTCTATAACATTTAAAATATAATAATCTGTATTATATTGCATCATTTCAACTTCAGATAAATACTTTACAAACTGTTCTGAATAATACTTCGAAATTATATTTTTTTTTGTAGGACAACCTTCACCCTCACTACCAGCGTTGATACCTACCGTCCCGAAATCAAAACATTTTTCTTCATCAGAAAACATAGTTTCTAGAAGTTCCCACGCTTTATCCTTGTGTTTTGATGAAGAAGATATACAAAATACAGCACTTATATCAGCAGCTACTGCTTTATAATCATCATATTCCGCTCCATATTTAGCCCAATTATACACCCCGTTAATCTTAATTGATTTATCGCTTACCCTCATAAATCCTTCAGGCAGGTCTCCACCCTCAGCTGCTTCATCAGGAAATTCATTTGCAAAATCTACAATTTCGTTGTATGCATCAGAATTAAAGCTACAGTATGTATTATTATATGTATATAATGTATCACAATTATATGCTGCCAGTGTATACAAAACTGTTGCTTTGTCAAGCTTCGTCTTTAAATACGGATTATTATCTACTATTTTTCTCAAATCCTCCAAGGTCCAGTCTGCCTGCCCGTCAACAGAAGTCTTCTCAACTAAATCCACTTCAACTCTGCTCGGAATACCTATTAAGACATCATCAATTATATGTGAATTAACCACCGGCTCCAGAAAATCATCTATACTCACAGTATCGCTTTTTTCAAAGTACGGTTTCAAATCCTCAATTTTACCATCTTGAACATATTCCTCAGCCATTGTCGAAGAGCCGTTTATTGTAAAAATATCATATTCGCTTCTGTCGGTTACATCCTTATCTTCATACAATTGAATATGCACTCTGAAATTGTTATCATTTCTGTTTAGATATGCTACTGCACTTTGTGTGGCTTTATTTATACAACCAACGCCAACCTCCAATACTTCTTTCACATTCTCAGTTTTCTTCAACACCGCAGCCTCAGGTGTTTTGTCATCAAAGCAATGGCTTATCGCAATAATTCTACCATCGCTAAGTTCAGCCATATAATCAACATACTGTCCCTCTACTCCGGCATTTGCCCAATATAAAAGCTTGTGTGCAACTCGATTTTCAAAATCACAGCCATACAGTACATATTCATTTGTTGTAAGCAAATCGTAATTAAGCCCCGCATTGAAAACATTACTGCTTAAATAAATATTTTCTACATATTCTTCTTCTGCCATATCGAAAGTTCGCTTTTTACCCGTTTTCCCCATGTTGCGTATATAGCTTACCTTTGGTGTATTTCCCTCTGGTGGAGAATAGTATTTGCCGTCAGATGAATAGGCCACATGAACATCATCATTTCTATCAAAAAACATTCCAACTGAGTTGGAATATACCAGCTCTGTGTTATCATGATTCCATCTTCTTATTTCGCCATTCTTATTAAAAGACATAAGTCCCCGTCCGTTTGTTGCATACAATATACCTTGTTTATCCACATGAGCACCTGTAATATCATAAACAGAGTACATATAATCATTATTAAAATAATCCATACTGCGCAGACGTTCATCCTGTTTAGCAGCATATAGATTCGGTATTTTGTCCTTTGTCAGATACTCTGTAATATTTTTTTGCCAGATTTCTTCACCAAAAAAATCATACTTACGCAAAAAATACTCAGATATATCTTCATGAATACTTTCTTCTCTGCTTTTTGCAAAAAGATAAAATGAATCATCAGCAGGGGCAATATAAATAATTTTTTGCTCTCCTGAAAGGCTTAGCAGTTCTTCCTCTTTATACTCTCCTTCAAGCTTTCTTCTCATAATGTGATACGATATTATTTTATCTGCACTTTCACCTGTCGCTGTCACATAATACAGATAGTCATCACGTATATTTACAAGGTAAGGCATCAATTGCGTATCCTCAGTAAGCTTACAAAAATCAGCATCATAACAGTCATCAACATAATTCTCTATTTTCTCGCATTCTTCCTTGGATATGTCAAAAACATTAAATTTACTTTTATATGCATTCGGATAAAGAATTGTCCTATATTCAAATGGTTCTCTACCATTAACTGATGCCATACTTACCCTTTCTTCTTCTCCGCATCCCACAAGCCCAATAATTAATATAAAAAAAATCACTGCCGCACATAATCTTTTCATAATCTTCTAACACAAAGGGAGGCATCGCAAAATATGATTAATTAGTCTTCTTGTAAAGCGATGCCTCCCTGTTTTGCCTTTCTATTAAATTTCCTGAAGATATACTTTTTCAACAATCAACTTATTTGATTATTTTAATGTGTTAAACTGTACCTTCTATAACCTGTACCTCTTCACGTCAACAAATTCGTTTGCGCCGTCAATATTAAACTGTACCTTCTATAACCGGCATTTCCTCACCCTTCAACCTTCTGTAAAGAGCAGCAAATGTGTAGTACTGGTATGGCATTACGTAGAAGATTGAAAGCAGTCCGCATGTGAATACAGAAAGTATATTCCACAAAATAAATGATAATCCAAGTACAAATGCCTTCCACTTGTTGCCGTCCATCATTCTCTTACTGAGCTCAAATGCATCCTTTGTGCTGATGTCAGGGTTATCGCCTAAAATGTAAGGAATCATTAAGTATCTGTATGATGCAATAATACCCGGTATGATAAACAGTAATGACCATAAAAATGTCTTAAGTCCGACTAAGAACATAATCTTAACTACATTCTTATAATTTCCCTTAAAGCCTCTTGCCAGATGGTTAAGGTCGCCCTCTTCATTAAGCGATCTGCTGAAGAAATGCTGTGCACCAACTGTCACCGGATTCGTTACAAATATGCTGAAAAGTATTGCAAGAATCGATACTACGCAAATGATTACAGCCATTGAAATAAGGAATATGGTAAAGAACTTTTTAAATTCAGGGTCACTAAACGATTCCTTAAACTCATCAAGGCTTGAATTTAGAAATTCCTTCAAATCGTCTAACGAATTAATCTTCACCACTTCTCCACTACCGTCAACACTTTCGTTATTGAAACCGCTAAATGATAAGCTTGATGAAGCGCCGCTGAATGAGCCTGAAACTCCACCGGCAGCTCCGCCCACCAGTATAAGTATAAATCCAATCAGCACAGCCTTCCAATAATTAAGTTTAAGCGCCTGCTTAGCTCTTGTTTTTAATTCTTTTCTTGTCCACATAATATTACCTCCATTTAACAGCTGCAAGCTGTTTTAAATCTTGTTTTTGTTCTTATGTCATTATCATAATATGGTTTTCTTAAGATAAAACACGAGTTTTCTTAACATAACCTTAAAGTTTGTTATCAAAACTCTTGCTTTGGTAATTGTTCAAGGCAATATTCAACAAACTCCAGCATATTTGTCTCTTTAATTCCTCTAATCTTTTGTGCAAACTCTTTAACCTGATTCATTGTATCATCACTACGCGGCTTTGTGTTAATCGGGAAAACGCGGTCGTATTTTTAAATAATCTTTACAGGCAGATGTAAGTTAGTATAAATATATTTGACCAAAACAAGTTCGGACTTTCCATGTACTACAACTGCACACCTCGTATAGTTAAATGAATCATGAGGCATCTATTATTCGCCTCCTTTTTCATCTGCACTTTTATATAAATCCTGTATTATTGCATCAAAATCCAAGCTGTCAACAATAGGAACGCCTCCAAACAATCCTTTCAAATACATTATTCTAGGATTATTTGTTGCCTGAATTCTTGGATATTTATCTAAGCATTTTACTTCTTTGTTGCCCAAATAGTCTATATTTATTATATATACCGACTTGATATCAATGGTTTCCAATATAAAAGTATTGTGTGTTGTAATGATTAGCTGACCTGTAATATCGTCAATCATTGATTCCAGGACATTTTTTAATAACAAATCATGAATTCCATCATCTATTTCATCATAAACAACGGTCACACCGCAAAATGCACCTAATAGGGACCGAACAATCTCCAGAATATGTTGTGTGCCTGAAGATTCTTTTGAAAAATCTATTGTCCTTATCTTACCTCCAATCATTTTCTTTACATACAGTTTGTATACCAATGCATCATCTTCGATTTTTCTCTCATAATAAACATCTTTAATATCAGCATAAGCTTGTGTGAAAAAGTCTCTTATTATCCTTTCAGATAGCTCCAGCAGGATTTCATTTTTTTTCTCGATTTTTCCTTCCTTTAGATTCTTCAATATATTTGCAGGCTTTCCGGCATCTATTTCAATTCCCGGTGGAGATGTTTTTTTGCAATGGATAGTTGTGTCCCTTAACATATTGATAACGTCATAAACATATGTCAAATAGCTTTCCTCGATATAGTCTTCATTTTTTTCTTTCTTTTCTTTATTGAATATACTAAGCAATGTATGCTTTCCCCAATACATGCTTATCTCATCTCTAATCTCAGCCTCAGCCTTTTTATCTTTAAAAAGTTTATTTGAAAATACTATCTTAGGTGTTTTATTTGTATAGTCAATTTCATATAAAACGCCTCTCTGCTTACCCGTAAAATAATAAAGCTTTTCATATTCAAAGCGTTCACCAAATGATATAGAATAATATCCCTCATATCCATTTACATAAAAACCGTATTCAATACTGGTCGGCTCATCACATTCAAGCATTCTGCAATTGTCCCTAATCTCCTGTATATCGATATTCCCTGCTCCAAACAAAGCCCACCATATCTCCCAATACGCACGTTCACGATTGTCCTTTGAAGCTTGTTTTATTGCGCTTTCTTTTTCAATGCTTGTTTGCAATGAATCTATTGAATTTCTCAGTAAATCAATGCATGTTACAAAATTGGATTTACCACTTCCATTCTCTCCATAAATAGATATAAACTTTTTAGCACCCTTGCTTCCGTTTCTGAAATCAAATGTTGCTTCTTTAAATGACATAAAATTTTTCATTTTTATATAAGTAAACATTTCTTTCACCTCCACCATCATGTTAGCATTCTACCTCCGTAATGTCAACAACTTTTCTATTTTTGTTGTTTTTTATAACAGTTTACGCAAAGTTTATGCTTTTTATTCATATAACTTTGATTTTGGCAAAATTAAATATTAAAAAAAGAACCCGGGCAAAATCAGCACCGGGCTCCAATAATCTCTTCAAATATAATTATTTTAAATTTTACTGCTCATCGTCAATCTCTACTTCGTTGTCACCATCTTCTGAGGCAGCTTCTGTTTCATCCTCTGCATGTGTATGTGCTTCTGTTTCGTCTTCAAGCACGCCTGCAAGATCAGAAATCACAAGTGATTCTGCCGTATAATCCGGTTTGCTTGGAAGATACTTATTCACATACCAGCTGTGAATCTCCAGGCTGAGTGCCGCAATAATTCCTGCTAAAAGAAGTACGAATACGCCAATCCATGCAGCCTTTGTAAGCTTCTTCTTTCTCTGCTCTTTTGCATAAATTTCTTTTCTGTTTGCCTTCTGCTCTTTATACTTATCTACCTTGCTCTGACTCATCTCTAAGTTCCCTTTCTGTTTCATATATTTTTAATAGATATCTGTGAATACCGTCTCACAGCTCTAAATATCTCAAATTTAAACATGTGTTGACAACTCACTTGCTCATTCTACCACATCAGAACAAATAGTTCAAGTGTTCACTTCAAGTTTCTTAAACTGCATTGTATAAAGATGCTCATAAACCCCGCCTTTTTGCATCAGCTCGTCATGAGTTCCCTCTTCTTCTATGCCATTTTCGGTAACAACAAGAATCCTTCTGGCGTTTCTGATTGTTGAGAGTCTGTGGGCAATTACAAATGTAGTTCTTCCCTTTGCAAGCTTTTCTAGTGACTCCTGCACAATTCGCTCGCTCTCATTGTCGAGCGCCGAGGTTGCCTCGTCAAATATAAGTATCGGAGGATTCTTTAAAAAAACTCTTGCAAGAGATATTCTCTGCTTCTGACCGCCCGAGAGCTTCACGCCTCTCTGACCTATATACGTATCATATCCGTCCGGAAGCTCCATGATAAAATCATGAGCGTTTGCAGCTTTGGCAGCTTCTATTACTTCTTCCATGTCGGCATCCGGCTTTCCGTATCTGATATTGTCTGATACTGTTCCGGCAAACATGTATACATCCTGCTGAACAATGCCGATGCCGCGCCTTAAGGAATCCATGGCAATATCTCTTACATCCATGCCATCTATCTTGACTGCGCCACCGTTTACCTCATAAAATCTCGGAATCAGGCTGCAGATTGTGGTCTTTCCAACGCCGGATGAACCGACCAACGCCACATACTCTCCCTTACCTACATGCAGATTCAAATCCTTAAATACATAAGGCGTGTTGTCCTCATACTTAAATGCCACATTTTCAAATTCGATATCACCCTTTAAGCTTTCCGGCTTCAGGGCATCCTTTTTGTCCACTATATCAGGCTCAAGCGTCACTATTTCATAAAATCTGTCGTAACCGCTCATGCCGTTCTGGAACTGCTCGGTAAGCGTTACGAGCTTTCTTATAGGCTCGGTGAAATTGCCGACATAGAGTAAAAATGCAAGCAAATCCGGCACGGACACCGCGCCGCTGTAAAGCATCCTTCCGCCGACCAGCACTACAACAACCGTCACAAGCGTCGTTGTCGCCGCCATTACGCTGTGATACAGTCCTAAATATCTGTAATTGTTGCGCTTGCTGAGCAGAAACTGCTCATTGCCCTCGTCAAACTTCTGCAGCTCAATGTCCTCATTTGAAAATGATTTCACGACCCTGATACCGGAAAGGCTGTCCTCTATCTGCGCATTGACCTCTGCAATCTTTACCCTGTTCTGCTTAAATGTCCTTCGCATTTTTTTATTGAGCACGATTGCAAAGCCCACCATAAACGGAAGCAGCATAAACGCCGCAATCGCAAGCTTTATATTAATGCTGCAAAGAATGACAAGCGAGCCGATAAGCTTTATTACTGATATGACCACATCCTCCGGACCGTGATGGAACAGCTCGGTTATGTCAAACAAATCATTTGTCACTCTCGACATAAGCTGTCCGACCTTTGCATTGTCATAGAATGAAAACGAAAGCTTCTGATAATGCTCAAACAGCTCCCGCCTTAAGTCCCTTTCTATTTTTGCACCCATTACATGACCGTAATTGCTAGTAAAATAGTTGCAGAATGCCTCTGCCGGAACTAACAAAAGCATAATGATGCCGTATTTATATAATTCCTGTGAAGTACCGCTTTCCTGATAAATAACAGTACCTGTGATATATCTTACTATAAGCGGAATGACAAGCGAAATCGCCGCGCCGAGACACGCAAAAAGCATGTCCGCAAAAAAAATCCCCTTATATGGTTTAAATGCCGATAATATTTTCTTCCACTTCATATTCTTCTCCCGATAAATTACATCACCCTGAAACCATATTCCTTTTCATTGACCTCCATGCTTTTAACAGCCATGTTGTCAATGCCGATAAAACGTCCGCTTGTGGCAGCAAGAATTGTATCGTCTATGTCCTTTTCTGTGCCCTGTATCTCCAGCACAACGCTTCCATCCCATTCATTGTGACACCAGCCGGTACAGCCGAACCTTATCGCCGAGCTTCTTAACCTGAAGCGAAAGCCTACGCCCTGAACGTGTCCGGTAAATACTATATGCTTTCTGATTTTCTTGGTTCTATACTCTTCATTCATGGCATAAATCTCCTGTCACCATTCTTTATTTTTTACAACAAACTTGTCCTTGTAATTTCCATGCTGCTTCGTTTGCAAAGAGGGTGTCCTGAAAACAACCGGACACCCTCATAATCTGCCTTAACATACTTAATTGAACTGCCTTCAAAAGGTCTGTTAAGCCTTCATCCGTACATATCCTTAAGCGTAAGCTAACCAAGAATCAGTCTTGCAGCACCATATATACCTGCATCATTGCCAAGGGTTGCAAGGGCAATGTCTGCCTTCTCCTCCTTGAGAATTGCAATGCTGTTGTAATGCTTACGGATAACATCTATTAAGTACTGTCCTGCCTTTGATACGCCGCCTCCGATTACAAATATCTGAGGGTCGCAGATATATGATACCTGCTGCATTACTGATGCAAGATACTTCATGCAATGGTCAACAACTGATGCAGCAACCTCGTCTCCTGCCTTTGCGGCATCGAGTACATCCTTGCATGAAAAGCCCTCGATATCTCTTAAAACAGACGCCTTGTCGCTTTTTGCAAGCGCTCTTACAGCTTCCTTAACAATACCTGTTGCAGACGCATACTGCTCAAGGCAGCCTCTGTTGCCGCAGTTGCACTTATCCTGCTCGTCTGCATTGACAGTGATGTGTCCGACCTCACCGCCCATGCCTTTGCTTCCGTTTACAATCTTCTCATCAAGAATAATACCTGCACCAACGCCTGTGCCGAGTGTAATTGCCGCAAGGCTTGTATATCCCTTGCCGCCTCCCTGCCACATCTCGCCAAGTGCTGCAACATTTGCATCGTTTCCAACCTTTACAGGTACGCCGAGAAGCCCGCTAAGCTCGTCTGCAGGATTTACCTTCACCCATCCGAGATTAACGCACTTTTCTACAAATCCGTTGTCCATAACCGGTCCCGGAACGCCCATGCCTGCGCCGACTACATCAGCCTTATCTATATTCTTCTCTTCAAGCTTCGCAATAATTGAAGCAGCGATATCAGGAATAATATTCTTTCCGCCATCTTCCTTTCTGGTAACGACCTCCCACTTGTCAAGAACCGTACCATCTACATCAAACAAACCAAGCTTAACGGTTGTACCGCCTACGTCTACGCCAATGCACTTTTTGCTCATATCAAATCCTCCTGCTTATTCTCATAATAGTTTTAATTTTCAAATATCAATCTTTCCTGCAGCTTAACCGCTTACATTTATAAGTATGCCTTCAATGCCTCTGCCTTGTCAAGTCTTTCCCATGTAAGATTAAGGTCATCTCTTCCAAAATGTCCGTATGCCGAGGTCTGCTTATATACAGGCTTTCTTAAATCAAGCATCTTTATAATTCCTGCCGGACGAAGGTCGAAATTCTCACGGATTATTTCTACAATCTTTTCATTGCTAAGCTTTCCGGTGCCAAAGGTATCAACCATGATTGATGTAGGCTTTGCAACGCCGATTGCATATGAAAGCTGGATTTCGCATCTGTCGGCAAGGCCTGCAGCAACAATATTCTTTGCAACATATCTTGCAGCATAGGCAGCGCTTCGGTCAACCTTTGTGCAATCCTTTCCTGAGAATGCTCCGCCGCCGTGACGTGCAGCACCACCATAGGTATCAACGATAATCTTTCTTCCCGTAAGACCGCTGTCGCCGTTTGGTCCGCCGATAACAAATCTTCCTGTCGGATTAATAAAATACTTTGTATTTTCATCGACAAGCTCCTGTGGAACTATAGGGTCGATAACATATTTCTTTATATCCTCATGAATCTGCTCCTGTGATACCTTGTCCGAATGCTGTGATGAAATAACCACAGCGTTGATGTGGATTGGCTTGCCATTCTCGTCATATTCTACCGTAACCTGGCTCTTGCCGTCCGGTCTTAAATACTCTAATGTACCATCCTTACGAACCTTTGTGAGCTGTCTTGTAAGCTTATGCGCAAGATAAATCGGGAAAGGCATATACTCCTTTGTCTCATTTGTGGCATAGCCGAACATCATACCCTGGTCGCCGGCTCCGATTGCCTCAATTTCCTCGTCAGACATCTCATTTTCCTTTGCCTCAAGCGCCTTATCTACGCCCATAGCGATATCAGTAGACTGCTTGTCCAGTGCAATCATAACCGCACAGGTATTTCCGTCAAAGCCCTTCTCTGAGCTGTCATAGCCTATTTCAAGCACTGTGTCCCTTACGATTTTCTGATAATCAACCTTTGCATTTGTGGTTATCTCACCCATAACCATGACAAAGCCCGTGTTTGTGCAGGTCTCGCATGCAACCCTGCTCATAGGGTCCTGCTCTAAAAGCGCATCCAGTATAGCGTCTGATACCGCATCACACATTTTGTCCGGATGTCCTTCTGTAACTGATTCTGATGTAAATAAATACTTTTCCATGTTTCCTCCTTAAAAGCAACTGCTCCTTGCAGTATGGTCAATGTGTTAATAATGTTTATCTTGTCTGCCAGTACATATTTTAAATATTTCATGGCAAAAATAAGGGTCCCAAAAAGGGACCCGATAAAAACTAATATCAAATCCTCTTATTGTTCGATTACTCGCTCAGGTTGGCACCTTCCATCTAAGGGGTTGCCGTGGCTTCACAGATCCTTTGTATCTCCACCACTCTGAATAAGAGAAAAGAGTATATATAATTGTCTATATCATAAAATACACGATATGTGTCGTTTAGTCAACTGTTTTCAACATAATAATAAAAATTATATGACTTCCAATTTAAACTTCATGATGTCACGCTCATTGTCTACCATGCTGATTACCGCACCGAGACCTCTAAGCTTCTCATCAAAACGCTCATATCCTCTAAGGATATATTCTATGTCATCAACCACGGTATGCTCATCTGCCGAAAGTCCTGCAAGCACCAGCGCCGCACCGGCTCTTAAATCAGGTGCAGTAACATCTGCTCCTGAAAAACTCTCAACACCGTCGATAATCGCAACGTTGCCTTCGACCTTGATTGATGCGCCCATCTTGGTAAGCTCGTCAACATACTTGAATCTGTTCTCAAAAATGCTCTCCGTCACAATGCTCGTGCCTCCGGCAAGTGCAAGCGCAACCGTAATCTGCGGCTGCATATCAGTAGGAAAGCCCGGATATGGAAGGGTCTTTACATGTGTATGCGTAAGCTTCGGTCTGCCGACTACTCTTACTGCGTCATCAAACTCTGATACCTGGCAGCCCATCTCTAAAAGCTTGGAGGTAATGGCCTCCAAATGCTTCGGTATAACATTCTTAACCATGATGTCGCCCTTTGTGACAGCAGCCGCCATCATAAATGTGCCTGCCTCTATCTGGTCAGGAATGATGGAATACGTAGTTCCATGGAGTGCTTTCACACCCTTAACTCTGATAACGTCTGTTCCGGCGCCCTTTATATTGGCACCCATGCTGTTGAGCATATTCGCAACGTCAACCACATGAGGCTCCTTAGCCGCATTCTCAATCGTTGTGATGCCATCCGCAAGGGTAGCCGCAAGCATGATATTGATTGTAGCGCCTACAGACACCATATCAAAGTAAATGTGTCCGCCGGTTATCCTGTTGCTCTGCGCTATCACCATGCCTCTTGCAACTTCAGTATTGATACCCAGTGCTTTAAAGCCCTTCAAATGCTGGTCAATAGGTCTGCTTCCGATATTGCAGCCTCCCGGAAGCTCTACCTCTGCCTTGCCGAATCTGCCGACAAGCGAGCCGATAAGGTAATAAGAGCCTCTTATCTTCTTTACAGCATCTCCCGTAACCTTTACTGTATTAATCGTAGAAGGATCTATCTTAACCCTGTGTCTGTCCAGACGCTCTATCCTTGCTCCAATGGCAGCAATCGCGCCTATCAGTGCATTAATATCCTTGACATCCGGTAAATTCTCTATAATAACAGGGCCGTCAGCCATAACAGCCGCCGCTAAAATTCCAAGCGCCGCATTCTTCGCTCCTCCAATAACAACATCCCCCACGAGTGGATTTCCACCCTTCATAACGTACTGCATTATGCCACCTCGGTCATATAATAATTATTTAAAACCTATATATCTTCCTATACACTATTAAATACAAGCTATAGCATCAGCACAGAAACAAAAAAAATGTCGATAACGGCTGATAAGCTTATTATAGCACAATAATAGTATTTGTAAATTAGATTTTAATTATTGGTGCTTAAACACTTCATTTTATAAATGAAATATAGTTATTTCCATTAGCGCTAAACAGGTTTTCCGCCTGCTGCCATGGGATGGTATATACTTCTTTCCTGAGCGGATCATACATTTTTACCTGACTGCTTCCGACAAAGCCCACGATTAATTCTGCCTTGTTGTTCCCGGTATATACCATAACCGGTGAATTATTGTTTACATAATAAATGACCTGATTTAGTATGCAGCCTTTAAGGTCAAGTGCGTTATTATCCAGAGCGTCATTAAGGATTTCAAATGAAGTCCTGCCTCTTTCAAGCTGCGACGCGGCATCCGTCTTCTTTCCCTGCATGCTTAAAATGGTATTGAGACATGCCGCCACGGTCTGTGACTCGTCATCAGCAGTATAATCCCTCGTAATCTGAATTGTCTTTTCTACGCTTCTGTTCGCTCTGGTCCATATATATCTCTGCGAACTGTCAACAACCACGCCCATGTCATCATATATAAGCGCTATTGCAGCTGTAACCGAATCCGTTATTCCCTCAAGATGTCCGCAGCTGTAGGCATAATATCTCTCATCATTCTTTTTTTCTTCTGCAGCCGCAAGCGAAAGCCTGCTTGTGCTGCTTCCCGGTATCTCGGGAACGATAACAGAAAATTTCTTTGAGCTTGAAACTGAATTAAGCTTAAGACTATATACTTTCTTTCTTATATCATCAATCTCGGACGCAAGCTTTATACCGGTATCTTCTTCCTCCCAGTTTTTAAGCAGGACATCATCATTGGCTTTTACTAAGCTTCCATCCTCCGAGCGAAGCAATCTCTGGACTATAATTCTTTCATTTTCGATAACTATCCCACTAATATAATATCCATTTGGTCTGTATTGTGTTTCTTTTTTATGCTCTTTATTAATAATTTCAAATTTATACATAGGATAATTAACAACGCCCATGCTTTCGGTAACGTCCGAAATAAATGTTCTTCCTACAATCATATCTCCGTCAAGGAAGCCAAGCAGACGTACATATTCACCCTCATCCGCATTGACAAAAAATTCGCTTCCGTCGTTTAAGAACATTTCCCTTATAATTGTTCCCTCGTATAAACCGCCGTCCTCATGCCATGCAATAATACCATTCTTTTTGTCTGTGCAAAAGCCGCCTTCCCTAAGTCCGTCAGTTATCTTAACATATTCCATGCCATCAAAATCTATTGAATAAAGACATCCGTTAAATACGATATAATACACGCCTTTTTCGCTCATATATGTCATTTTTCCTGCTTCCCTGCACACGACCTCATATGGTCTTTTCGACGGAATAAAGAATACCTCTGACAGGCTGTTTTCCTTCCTGTCATAATTGTAAAAGCATAAGCCGCACTCTCCCTCATGGAAGCCGCTGTTCATATAGCCCGCAACAGTAAAAAGCACCTTGTCATCATCTGCGAGCAGTATGTCAAATTCATGCTCATCAAGCTGCGTTCTTATATCTTTTTTATTCTGCTTAAATGAAAATATCTTAATGGCACTGTTTTTGCCTGAATCATAGCCCCAAAGCTCTCCGTCTGCCGCAAATGCATTAAACCGGCCTTTCGATTTAATGTTCATAGGCAGATATCTGTCCGCAACAATGCCGAATTCTATCGCAGTATTATTTATACTGTCTTCAGTAAAATTAAACTCCTGATTTGCCTGTCTTTCATAGGCTATAAGATAATAGGAGCTGTTGATATACCTGACACAGAAGAATTCATCAACATCCAGTTCTATCGTCTTATCATTTTCATCAAGTGCGCTTACGCGGTACTCAAGCATAACCGAGCCTGTCATCTGGTTGAAATCCTTTATTGAAACATTGACATCGCTGATAAGCTGCGGCTTTAAATTGCCCCACCTTACATGACTGTATCTTGATTTAATGTTTACAAAGCCAAACGAACTGTTATCTGCCTTCTCATCACTTTCAAGCTGATATACATATTCATTTGCCATCTCTCCCGAAAGCGCCTGCGTGCTGAAATCCCTGACATATTTGAGAATACCGCTTATATTGGTATCATCATAATATCTAAGCCTTGTGTAGTAATATATCTCCCTGTAATCCTGTGTCGAAACCGTAAGCACAAGCTGGTATTCGGTTGCCTTATCAAATATGTCCTCAAGCGTAAATGAAGCGTCAAACTGACTCTTTGTGCCGTCATAATCCTCTAGCTTCTTTTTTATATAAAGCTTGCTTCCGTCCTGACTG
Organism: Lachnospiraceae bacterium; assembly: GCA_017442865.1. Lineage (GTDB taxonomy): Bacteria > Bacillota > Clostridia > Lachnospirales > Lachnospiraceae > JAFRXK01. The sequence goes on from JAFRXK010000035.1 coordinate 37,052, forward strand.
TATACCTCGTATGTAATATCAGATACGCTGCTTCCAAATGTCTCCACAGAAATATTAACTGTTCTGTCTAGTGGAACAGGCGTCACCGTATCCCTCATGTACCTGATATCCATCTGCTCTGTGTATCCGTGCAGACAGTTAATCCTGCCTTCCTCAAAATTCATATATACAACCGGAAGCTTTGCATCGCTCCACTGTGCATATACCTCCTTTGACTTGTCATCTTTATTAAAAAACAGCACCAGGCCGATTACTCCTGTGAAAATCAGCAAAAGCACTATAAGCTTTACAAACAGATTACCGAATTTCTCTTTCACTATTATCCTCCAAAAACACAAAACTGTCTGCTGCATATAAATGCGGCCGATGCCGCCAATGCCTAACAGAACATGGTCTCCAAAATAAATCTGTGAACAACATATAGCCACAACCCTAAGGCTATGACTATATTGTAATTGCTAATATTAAATTTAACAACTTTTTATTATAAAAATCAAGGAGTTTTTAAATATTTACCGGACTGCACACATAAACATCCGTTATATTCCTTATTTCATCATAGGTCATTATAAGATTGACATTTATTTTTTTGCCGTCACTTACAATATATTCGCCCGCCTCCTGCGAATATGCATACATGTTCATGCTGCCGCCGGTAAATTCGCACGAGCATTCCCTTGCGGAAAGCTTCTCAAGGAAGGCCTCACCCACACTCCTCATGTCATCCTCACTAAGCTGCCCTCTTATCTCTCCGCAGAATATTGTAGTAATCTGCGCATCGATGCCCATACTGTCGCAAATGCCTGACAGCTCCCGTCTGTAATCCGCAGCCTTATCAAGCACATCTGCCACACTTATATAAAAGTCCATGTAATTTGCCATGCTCATTTCCTCCGGTGAAACAAGCGTCTCTCTGGTGATAAGCTTTAGCTGCGCCTCTGCCTTAGGACCCTTCATCTCATATGCAAGGATGGAAGTATCATCACCTCTGCTTACCGAAATCTCTCCACCCTGCGGGATGTTCAGTATACCTGCACACGACTTAAGCCACACCTCTTTTTCTCCTGCGGTGTGATACTCATTATCGACTTCACCCCGGCAGGTTATAACAAAGCTTTTGTTTTCAAGCCTCTCGGCGGCAAACACACCTGCCACGCCCGGCACGCTTTTATTCTGCGAACCGATATACTGAACCATCGCTGCAATCCACAAAAATGCAAATGCACACATAAGAACATAATTTACGGGCTTTTTATTTTTCAAATCCTTCATGACAGCCTCCTCATTAAAAATCTCTTTGTAATATTTTCCGCCTGCGGCAGGTATATTTATCAGTCCTTTGCCTGCCTTTATTATGTGAGTATTGCCGCCCGAGACTGATTTATACGCCCGAGAATGTTTTATACATAAAAAAACTGCAGGACATCTGTTCACCAAGGAACCTTAAATGCCCTGCAGCATATATTTATTATAATGTCTGAAGCAACATATATGTGCGTAAGCTGAAGCACAGCATTACATAAAATTACTCATTTACTTCCTTAAATTCAGCCTCTGCAGTCTCTGCTGCGTCTGCCTCTTTACCGAGATATGAAGGAAGCTCCATGCCTGCCTGCTTGAACAGCTCGTTCATCGGAGGAACGGCCTTCATCATGCCTGCAAGAAAGTTTGCTGTTGTAGGTGTTCCATCGCCGCCACCGTTCATGGAATCCCAGACAGTAACCTTGTCAATCTTGATGTTCTTGATAGCCTCAACCTGAATCTTCATAAGATCCTGAAGCTTGTCGGCAACGATAAGCTTAACCGCGTTGTCAGCATCTCCGCCGGCTGCATTTACAAGCTCTCTCATACCTTCAGCCTGCTTTGAAAGCATCTCCTGAATACCCTTTGCCTGAGCTTCCATCTTAAGGTAAATAGCATCAGCCTCACCCTTTGCCTTACGTCTTGCAACCTCAGCCTCTGCCTCTGCTGCAATCTGTGCCTTTTCTTTGTCAATCTCAGCCTTGATAATGATATCAGCCTGCTGTGTTGCTCTCTCAAGGTCTGCTCTGGTCTGCTCAGCCTGCTTCTGTGCAACGTAGGATTCTTCCTTAGCCTTTGCCTGCTGAACTGCCTCGGCTGCCGTAGCCTTCTTAAGAGCCTCTGCCTCTGCCTCACGTCTTGAAGCCTCTGACTGTGCAACCTGGATTCTTGCCTCATTCTCACCCTGGATAGCTGCCGCATTTGCTGCTGCGACCTGAATACGCTGCTCTCTTCTTGCATTTGCCTGACCGATTTCACCGTCTTTATCCTTCTCGGCAACGCTCTTCTTAGCATCGTTGATAGCCTTTGCTGCTGCTTCCTTACCAAGAGCCTCTATGTAGCCTGACTCATCATTAATATCTGTTACATTAACGTTGATAAGTCTTAAACCAATCTTCTTTAACTCTATCTCCACGTTGTTTGATACTGAAAGAAGGAACTTATCACGGTCTGCATTGATTTCCTCAATCTCCATTGTTGCGATAACAAGACGAAGCTGACCAAGGATGATATCCTTTGCAAGCTCCTGAATCTCGCTCATCTTAAGACCGAGAAGTCTCTCAGCGGCATTCTGCATAATGCCCGGCTCTGTTGAAATACCAACGGTAAATCTTGAAGGAACGTCAACACGGATATTCTGCTTTGAAAGTGCATTCTTTAAATCAACATTGATTGAAATAGGCGTCAAATCCATGTACTGATATGACTGGATAACCGGCACGATAAATGCCGCACCACCATGTATACACTTTGCTGAGCGTGTCTGTCCGTCCTTGTCGCTTCCAACCTTACCATAGATAACAAGAACCTTGTCTGAAGGACACTTTCTATATCTTGAAAGCACCCACATAATGCAGACGAAAATAATAACTACAAGTACGCAAATCAGGATTAATACTTCCGGACCCATATTTATACCTCTCTTTTCTTTTATATTTTTATTTTATCTTCATGCAGAAACATGAAGTAAATACCTGCTTTAGTTTATCTTTATCCATTAAATCCAAGCATTTTAATTACAAAATACGCTACAAGAATCGGTATTATGTACAAAATGAAAAAAAACGGATTTTTACCGACATCATATTCTGAAAAAGTTTTTTTAGGATTAGAATCATAATATAGTGAAATAGTATAGGGTGGTTTTACGCTTGTTGAAACAATCTGCTTTGTTCTTTTTATTCCATCAAATGTATACTCATATAATGCTATATACATTCTGCTTGCTGTTTTATTGTCAGGTTCTCTATCCTCATACCTGCAATTAATCATTTTAGCTGTTATTACCTTGCCCGCTTTCTTTGCTTTTTCAATTTTCTTTTCATATTTTGCAAATATAATACCTCTTTTACACAAAATAATTTCAATCACAAATGTAATCAATGCTGCAAGGATTCCGAACCAAACAGATGAATCATATTCCTTAAACAAATTCCATATGTCAGATATATTGTTTATATTAGCCATAAAACGCCTCTATTTTTTGATTATAATGATTTCTCCACCACAAGAGTATCACCGACAACATCAATAACCCTTACCACTGCACCTGTAGGTATCATTTCAGAGCCATCATTTACAGCCTCACACTCTCTTAAACTGCCCTGAATAATAATATTCACCTTGCCGCTTCCCTTAGACTTCGGCGGAATCGGTATGTATACAGAGCCTTCAGCTCCGAGTGCATTCTTATAATCCAGCGTGCCATTCTCAACAAGCTTCTTAAATGACTGGAAAAGCTTCGCCATAAGATACATTACCAAAAAGCCTGCCGTAAAAGCGATAAGCAGTGCAACCGGCACAGGCAACCCATTGTGATAACATATCAGGGCAACCCATCCAAATACGGTAAGGAAGGCAACCGTGCCCTGAACGGTAAAAAGTTTCAGCGTCGGCATATCCGTAGGTGCTCCCACATCATGCACATCACCGTCATGATGCACATCGAAATCATGTCCCGAAACATCAGTATGTATATCTCCTACATGAATATCCCCCGGACAGCCATCTCCGTCGAAATGAAATCCTCCTATATCGGTATCTCCATCAAAATCAATACCTGATGTGTCGCTCGGATTTACTCCTCCGTCGCCATGGTCTCCTCCGATTATCATCAAAACCGTCTCAATCAGCAAAAAGAATGTCGCCGGAATAGCTATGCAGTACAATATCTGCTCAATCATATCAAGCCCTGACCACCAGGTACTAAACCAGTTAAAAAAGCCTCCCATCTGCCACACCTCCTAAAACGTTCGTGTAAATCTTATTTACTTCATTATACCATTATCTTTACAATTGTCAATAAATTTTAATGTATTTTTTATTTTTAATACATTAAAAAAGCTTAATTTATTTAAAATTGCATATTGATTTATTCTAATATATCTGTTACACTCATAATGTAAATAGTATTTACTTAAGTATAAATAATTATAATTATTATTTACCTGAATTTCGTGACCTCATTTTGTATCAGACTATATGCTTTTAATTCAAAGTCTTATGTCTTACATAATTATTAAAGGCATTTATTATATCGGGCTAAATGCTTTAAGCCAAAGCTTTAAGCTAAAGCCTTAAGTCTCACATAATTATTAATGACATTATTATGTAGGGTCAAACGCTTTCAACCAAAGCATTATGTCTCACTTTAGTTTTGGGAGGTGCATTATGAACAATATCGAACTCGGAAAGAAAATCCGCGAAATAAGAATATCAAAGAAGATGACCCAAAGCGATGTTGCCGGCAGCTTTATCACACGCAACATGCTCAGTCTTATTGAGAATGGCACTGCCACTCCGTCCATAAGAACTCTTGAGTACATTGCAGGCGTACTTGAGATACCGGTAGAGGTGCTGGTTTCAGGCTATTCAGTCACTGATATGTCCGCTGACTATTCAGCCGCTGACAAAGCCTTTCTTACAAATGCCGCCGAGTGCATAGGCGTACTTACGAAAGCCAAATCATGCTACCTTGCAGGCTTGTATAACGAAACAATCGAGCTGCTTCTGCCTGCGTCCGCCGAAGACTCGCCAATTTATGACGAGGCGTGCTCCATGCTTGCAAGGTCCTACTATGCGCTTGCCGATACAGCCTTTAAGGAAGGTAATTACGAGCAGTCTACCGAATATGCCAACAAATCTGTTATATTTGCCGATGACGGTATATATGCAAGCGACGAGCTGATGATGAAGGCGTATAAGATGTTAAAGACGGTACAGTAGAATTGTCACATAAGCAGCCTTAGACTTCTTTAATATCAATAAACATTTAATTTAATTGCCACTCTTAAAACAAATGTCGTCAAAATAATAAGAGTGGCAATTATAATATTGTGTCAAATTTTAGAATAGATAATCATATGAATCCAATTCAGTACAATCTAATTTTGCAATTGCTATTTCTAATTTATCATCAGAATATCTTGGTCTAACATTATTAGGCCATTCACCTGTTAATTTTATGTTTTTATTTAACAATTTCATAACGTACTTGTATCTAGTTGCATCATAATTAAAACCATCTAATTTTTTTGCCAATATTTCTCTTTCAACACTTTTTATATTTGGTATCTTCTCCCTAAGCGCAGAAAAATCCTTTATTTTATGTATGATTATTTTAACTAATCCCGATATGTCTAAATCACGTACTACCATCATTACCATAATAAAAGCAAATATAATTATAACAACAATCAAAATAATCGGATTAATCATCGCTAATAGCAGCAATACCCCAATCAATATGGCGCCAAGAAGCGAACCAATAACAAATGGTACAAGAAGTTCAATTATATTTTTTATTATTTTTTTCCCAATATCATTTTTCAAATGACATGCAAAATGTAAAAGATGCAAAAAAACATCAACCATGTACACCGTAAACAAAACAATCATAAAAATAAATGGTACATATAAAAATAATACTCTTATAGCTATTGCATAAGTTTCAACTGGCCTATAAATAAAACTCCACATAACACTTATTGCTATATAAATCACACACAATGATACTATTTCCATTTCATAAATAAAAAAAAGCCCTTCATTATCTCCACGCTTTAACATCAATCTACATAACTCCTGACATAGTGTCATTAATATGATAAATATTGGAATATAATTATTTATGATAGTTCCTCCTATTAAGCCCAAAAACAGAATAGGTATATCTAACAATATAGACGCACGCAATAACATTATTGTAAGATGTCTCCGTTTAATATATGCAAATTCATTTGCTATTGACAACGAAAAATTCACATTGCTAAATTCTGATATTAATGTCTTTATATTCGTATAATGAAAATACCAGATGAAATTACGTTCAACGTCATAATTCAACGACCTCATTGATCTACAGTTTTTAATTATAATATCATTTAACCATCTATTATTTAGCTTAAACACATTTAACACTAAATCTTGCAACTGTTCTTCTGTAAATAAAGCCATACTTTTTACAAGTGCAATCAATATTACAAAATCAACTTTTTTCCCATTTTCCGAATAATCTCTCCAAGATGTGTTTTTGTTTTTATCAATATCTAGTAATTGTTTAATCTTATCTAATAATTTGTCTATCCATTTATCTATTAGTGCAAAAAATTTATTCGTGTTTTCTTTTTGATTTACATTTACTTCGTTTAAACATTTCTTTCTTGCATATTCATCTACTACTATTTGTTTAGTAATTTGATAAAATTTTTCTTCAAAATCTGTCAATGCTTCTCTTCTGTTACAAAATGCCTCTTTCATAAAATATAATACATTTAAAAGCTCTAAACTATTTTTATTATTTATATTACTAGCATTATGAATATTCTCTTCAATTATCGTCCAACAGAATTTAGCTATTTCCTTTGCTTTATCAATATCAGCCACTTCACAATATAAAACCATGGCATCACGCAAGCCAGAATCGGTAACTATACTTTTATAATCTTCATATTGAATATTCTTATTTTCGTCAATTATATTTTTCACTAAAAAGAACTCTTGAAACCTTCTATGTACAAATGATACAGCTTCTTTAACTCCACCAAGACGACATATTTTTGCATAAGCGAGCATCTCCAAGGATTCTTTCCAATAATCTTTATTAACACCCTGATACAACAATTCTGTCGGAAACTCTAATCCATATCCATCCGTATTTTGCATACATACAGCTAATTTTTTTGCCGCTTCATATATTTGAGATTTATCCATATTTTTAGCTTCTAACTTTTCTGTACATTTTTCAAATCGACTTTCAATAAAATTGCTATACAATTCCATTTGATTTTCTGGTAAAGTTTCACCTTTGTCTTTAATATAATTTATCAATAAAGTAAGATAAAATGGATTTCTACACAATTCTACTAAATCTTCTCTTTTTCCAAACAGAAGTTTAACTATTACGTCTGCATTGTTTAGGGTTTTTTGTAATGTCTTTTTTATTTTTATATCGTTAAAGTCCTGTATTGTCAAAATAGCTGTAGATCGTAAGGCAATCGATGGCGATTTATACAAACGCGAAGCAACTATTCCGCCACTTTGGTTAGGACCAGTCATAAAATTATATAGTAATGAAGATATTTCATCTATAAGTTTTTGACAATTTTTCTTTCCCATTAAACATGGCATTTCATCAAATGAATCAAACACAAAATACCATCTTCCATCCTCCAACATTCTAATGAAATAATTATCTAAAAAACTATCGGTAAATATATCTTTCTTTTCATTTAATGTTGTATTGCGAATAAATTTAATCAAATCATTTTTATTCGGTATATTATCAATACTCCAATCTTCTTTCCATTCTTTTAAATTAACATATACTGGAATTTTATTGGTCTTCTCAGCTTCATCCAATAAATCTATGCATAGCTTTCTCAATGAGACACTCTTGCCCGAACCTGGATCTCCCAAAACCAAAAACACTGTTTTTTCGCGTCTATTGTTTTTTAGACATTTTAATAAATCATCAAATTTTCTTTTCTTTCTGTTCTCACTATCATACTCAATTTCAGCATCTAGAGATGTAAAATATTTATCACTCCAATTTGATTCTCTATTTATTTCATTCAACCACTGTCTAAGGGTATCGCAAAATTCTTTACTTTGTTCTACAAAGGTTTTTGTTTTTAATTCTTGATCTTGACTTTTACGTAGTTTTTTCATTGCTGTTCTATCTTTGTTTAAAAGATATTCAACTAAAAACACAAGAACAGTAAGAATAAATATAATGCTATACTCTGCATTTATCTCCAATTCTACCTCTATGCCTGTCCATTTTTTAATCCATATGAATACCCATGTAAAGAATTCGCTTGAATATTTTGCCAGAGGTGTAGTTGCAAAAATTTTTGTTGCTACAGGAATAATTGATGGCAATGCTACTTTAATTAAATCTGACATAGTATCCATACTCATTCCCTTAATGTACACAAATACTAATATAAACAAAAGTGCTAACATACAAATGCTCTTTGCTACAGTTTCATCTAAGCATAAAACTGTAAGAACGATACCTATAACAATAGCCACTAGTAAAACAATATTAAACTTAGTACTTTTATTCTTCACAATTAAACCCTCTTTCAAATTTTGTTATAAGAAAATCTACATTTACTTTTATAATATCATTAAAGGGATATTTATTCAATATTCTCAAAAGTTTCAAACACGTTAAATAACATATGATAAAACAAATTAACGAAGCTAATTGACTCAGTAAAAAAGCATAATCATGGATTCTATTTATAGATGTGCCTTAATATTTTAATTGCTACGCTCGATAACTAATCCAAATTATCTGCAAACAACCTATCTCAACTTAGTCAAGCCTAATATATGCTCAGCTCAGTTTGCCTTAAAGTTATAAATCGGCTTCATCACCTCTATCACATCCACCGACTCTTTTATCACATCAATAATATCCTCAAGCGATTTGTACGCCATCGGCGCCTCATCAAGCGTCTCCTCATTTACCGAGGTGGTATACACGCCCTCCATCGCCTTTATGTATTCGTCAAGGCTTAATGTGTCCTTTGCCGCGCTTCTGGACATGATTCTGCCCGCGCCGTGAGGCGCGGAATAATTCCAATCAGGGTTGCCCTTGCCCACTGCAAGCACGCTTCCGTCCCTCATATTTATCGGTATGAGCACCTTTACGCCCTTATGCGCCGCTATCGCGCCCTTTCTCAAAATCATTTCCTTAATATCAATATAATTGTGAATTGTGTGGAATGCCTCGCCCGCCAAAATGCCCGTGTGCTCCAGTAAAATCTCTGCCATCTTCTCGCGGTTGCGCCTTGCAAAGTGCTGGCAAATTTCAACATCATGCAGATAATCCTCAAGGTATTTACCGTAAAGGAAGCACAAATCCTCAGGCATCAAAGGCTCCTTTCTCTCCCATGACAAAGCCTTAAGCGCAGCCTGAATCTCACTCTTCCTGCCCTGCTCCTTATAAGTCCTTATAATTTCGTCACGCTGCTTAAAATACTCTTCCTTGCCCTTGCTTAAATCAATTGCAATGTCCTGATAATGCTCGGCAACCTGCTTGCCCAGATTTCTGCTGCCTGAATGAATGATAAGATACTTTGTACCCTCTGCCGCCTCATCAACCTCGATAAAATGATTTCCGCCGCCGAGCGTTCCGAGACTTCTCTCCAGACGCTTAGTATCATTTAACTCTCTGTAGCAGATAAGTCCCTGCAAATCGAAGCTTTCCTGTCTGCTTTCCCAGACATCCATTCCCGACGGAATAAAATGCGCCGCCGCATCAAGCCTCTCAAAATCAATATCAACCCTGCCCAGATTAACCGTGTACATTCCACATCCAATGTCCACGCCAACAATATTCGGCACTGCCTTATCCTTTATAGTCATGGTTGTACCGATAGTGCAGCCCTTTCCGGCGTGCACATCCGGCATAATCCTTATCCTGCTTCCCTCAGTAAACTCATAATCGCACATTCTTTTAATCTGCTCAATCGCTTCATCCTCCACTACCGTTGCATAGCATAGTGCTGTATTAAATTTACCTTTAATCTCAAACATTTTTGTCACCTTTCTTTATTAAACAGTTGTATATAATGAGCAATCGAGAACTTGCAAAAAATCTCATTGACCAGATACCCGAAAACAAACTTATATTCATCATCGCCTACCTCCAGGGTGCTGCCATACCTGACGAAAAACCAAATGCAGAAACACTCAAAGCATTTGCAGAATTAGAAAATGGTGGCGGTACACTGTTTTCCGGAAGTACAGAAGATTTATTTTCTGAATTAAAGGAGGACTGAAAGATACAACTCCTCTGCATTTTTAAAGAACACCCGCTCCTGCATAGCACTGTCAAGTCCCAGACTTCTCACAAATTCTATATGCTGCATCTGATCACAGCACGAGTAATCCGAGCCGAAAAGGACTCTGTCAGGCGCCATCCTAATCAACTGCGCTGCAGCGCATTTTATATCTTCAATAATGCTCAAATCATCTGCAATTGATGACATATCAAAATAAACATTCGGTTGCTTTATTAATGAAAAGCAGTCCGAAATCTCAGGATAAAAGCAGTGGCAGCATACGAGCTTCAAATCCGGATATGTATTTGCAACCTCCCCGGCAAGCCTTGCAGTCCCAAACTGACTGTTTTCCCAGCCCGAATGAAACAGCATCGGAACATTATACTTAACCGCGAGCTCATAAACCGCTTTAAGCCTGTCATCCGTAAGGTAAAAGGCCTCATGTCCCGGAAACAATTTTATTCCGACAAGCTTTTTCTTTTCAATATAATGCTTCAGCTTTTCAAGCTGGGTCTCATATGCACTAAAAGGACTTATCCCGCCGACAACATAGACATTATCTATATCAGAAAACAATTCAACACACTCGTCCAAATTTCCGATAGGACTTACAAGGTCTGAATCCGATATAACTATGCATTTAGCCACATGATTCTTTTTCATCTCAAGTAACAATCGCTCTTTTTTCTGCTGCAAGGTTGTGCAGCCATCTATAACAGGCAAATGTACATGCACGTCTATAATCATTTTGTCATTTTCCCTTTCCAATTCGTATATTAATACTCCGGCTTTTTATAAAGCATATGCTGCTTCGCCAGAATATCTTTCTCGTACACTTCCTCTCTCCAGTCTTCCCTTGCGACCTCTTCAATAGCAACTGATACATCTCCAAGGTCTACTTTTGCCTTGTCGGCAACCACCCTTGCAATCTCATCAGCCAGTTCTTTTTTTAAGCCCTCTGACCTGCCCGGCCACAGCTTAACAATGATGTGCGGCATATTTAATCACCTTTCCATTAAAAGTTTTATAAACATATTTACATTATATAGTTCTAATCTCTCCGGCTAAACTATAAGGAATTACTTCCCCATCTACAGTTTCCTTATACGCTCTTTCCTCATGCATATAAGATACGATATCTTTAGCGCTAAAATTTTTAAACTTTGAAGCCACCTTGTCCAGTATCTCTAAATCTTCAGCCGACAGACAGGATAAATCATCATTTTCCTTCGGAACAAAGCGGTATTTTGTATATTCATAGCCTTCTTCTTCCTCAACATTTACATTCTCCAAATCAACAATGCGATAATGACCTATCGGAAGTGCACCCATAGCATCATGGAGATAAACTAATCCGGTCATGGATTTACCTGTAAACTTATAATTCAAAGCGTCAGAATACCAAAGCATTTTCATAAGCTTAACCTTATATAAATTGTTTACACGCTTTGCAAAATAACCAATAATACTTTCCACTTTATCAATGTTCAGCTCCTGATTTCCATTTGCATCGGATAAGCCTTTAAAACTAATATATTCGCTCTCTAATGCCTGACGTTTTAAATATTCCCTGCCATACATATCCAGATTAGCTATTATCCTTTCTCTAATCTCAACTTTTTTTACATTATTAAACTTATCACTGTTTTTTTGAAAAAGTTCAAATGCTTTTAATGGGTCATTCTTCACAATACGAAGCATGTTGTCATATGCATCATCCTGTATTGCTTTACTTTCATATCGTGATATGGTTGCCTCTCCCCATCCAAGCAGTCTTGCAAAATCCGCCTGAGATAATCCGTAGCTTTCTCTTATTTCAATTATTTCATCTGATGTCAGCAGACCATGACATCTTCTATATTCATTGCGTGCATTTAGTAAATTCCTGTCCTCCATTCTTCCGACAGTAAATTCATTTTCATCCTCGTCACTATATTGGCAAAAATAATAGTTCTCTTCGTAATCAACTACTTCACCTTTAATTATTGTTGTTGCAATACGCTTTCTTTCTTCAATTTCATGAATTTTATCGCAAAGCGGGCACTCCATAAAAATCTTCTTTACCAGACTATCCTTCTTCATCTTCATAACTCCTTTCCAATCTACCCCTCTATGCATACGGAAAATTCATATCATACTCTGCATAGTGAAAAGACAAACACAAAACCTTACGTCTTGCCTCACCTTTAATCTTTAACTTGATATAAACCATTTTATCATTAATATTCTTTCCAAATACAATATTGAAATCATTTGACAATAATATGCCTCTTAATTCTGCTAAAAACTGCTTTACATCACTTCTCCCAGAATGAATACTTATTTTTATAATATCGCCTCCTTGTTATATGTCAATTAATATTATAACTATCAATTGATAGTATGTCAATGTTTTTCTAGCATATTTGCAGTTATCATAATTACATGACCTGCCATCGACAGTTCACCTTGCAAACTATGAAAAATCAGCAACAGGCAGACATTTTACTGTCCGCCTGCTTATCATAAATTTATAAATTATACATTCAGCCTCTCTGCCAGTATTTTATTTACCAGCTGCGGGTCTGCCTTTCCCTTCATCGCTCTCATGGTCTGCCCCACCAGATATCCAAGCGCCTGCTTCTTTCCATTGCAGTAATCTGCGACTGACTGAGGATTTGCGGCAATCACCTGTTCTATTATTTCCTTAAGCGCTCCCTCGTCCGAAACCATTCCAAGACCGTGCTCGTGAACATAAGTCTCAGGGTCAATATTTTCACAAAACATTACCTCAAAGACTTCCTTTGCAACGGTGCGGTTTATGCTTCCCTTTTCAACCAGAGCAATTAGCTTTGCAAGGTTTTGTGGTGAAAATTTAATATTCTCCGGCTCACATTCATGCTCCTTAAGAAGCCTCATTGTCTCGACCATGAGCCAGTTTGAAACCTCCTTAGGTCTTGCGCCAAGCTTTATGGTTTCCTCAAATATATCAGCCATTTTCTTAGAAGAGGTTATGATGTCAATGTCATAGTCCGGAATATCATATTCTGCCCTGTAGCGCACACGTTTTTCATCGCGAAGCTCAGGCTGTGCCCCCTTAATACGTTCAATCCACTCGTCACTTATTATAACCGGCGCAAGGTCAGGCTCAGGGAAGTAACGGTAATCCTGTGCATCCTCCTTGGAACGCATCGGATAGGAGCATTCCCTGCCATCGTCCCATCTTCTTGTCTCCTGAACGACCTCTTTGCCATCCTCTATCAGCTCAATCTGGCGCTTTTCTTCACTCTCAATTGCCCTCATAATCGCCTTAAAAGAGTTAAGGTTCTTCATTTCGGTTCTTGTTCCAAGCTCCTTAGCTCCTGCCCTTCGCACCGAAAGGTTCACATCAGCGCGCATCGAGCCCTCCTGAAGCTTGCAGTCTGAAGCACCGAGGTACTGAATTATAAGTCTTAGCTTCTCAAGATAAGCGATAACCTCGTCGGCATTTCGCATGTCCGGCTCCGATACAATTTCTATAAGCGGCACGCCGCTTCTGTTATAATCAATGAGCGTGCCTTCCTCATCATGAAAAAGCTTGCCGGCGTCCTCCTCCATATGAATTTCATGAATTCCAACAATTTTTTTACCGGCAGCGGCCTCAATTTCTACGCCCCCGTCATAGCAGATTGGCAGATAAAGCTGCGATATCTGGTAGTTCTGCGGATTATCGGGATAAAAATAATTCTTCCGGTCAAACCTGCTGTACTTATTAATCTTACAGTTTGTCGCAAGCCCGACTGCAAGCGCATATTCTACCACCTGTTTATTTAATACCGGCAGTGCGCCCGGCATACCCGTACACACAGGACATGTATGTGTATTCGGCGCTCCTCCGAATGCTGTAGAGCAGGAGCAGAAAATCTTTGTTTTTGTTGCAAGCTCAACATGAACCTCAAGACCTATGACTGTTTCGTAATGCTTATTCATTTTCGGCTCCTTCCTTTCCATTTTTTATAAAACATCTCGTATGCCCTTACTTTGGGCGTTATATTATGTAATACAGCTCAAATATCTCTTCCCGAAATTGCTGCGTAATACAGCTCAAATATATCATTAAAAATTACTGTGTAATACAGCTCAAATATATCTTCCCGAAATCACCATGTAATACAGTTCAAATATCTCTTTCCGAAATCAACGCATAATACATTTCAATTCCTTGCTTCAGTGGCTTTGCTCTCTGCCGCACGCGCCGCTTCACATTTTTCTCTTGAAACCGCCTGCTCTATCGAATAACCGGCGCGAATAATATTTTTCTCCTTAAAGCAGTCTGCTATAAGCTGCACGCCGATTGGAAGCCCCTTTAAGTCAACGCCGCACGGAACACTCATGGCGGGCAGACCGGCAAGATTTACAGCCACCGTATAAATATCGCTCAAATACATTTTTACAGGGTCAATCAGGCTTTCTCCGAGCCTGGGCGCTGTGGTCGGTGCAGCCGGTGCAAGTATTACATCATATTTTTCAAACGCTTTGTCAAATTCATTTTTAATAAGCTTCCTTGTGCGAAGTGCTTTCAGATAATATGCATCATAGTAACCGCTGCTGAGCACAAATGATCCAAGCATTATTCTTCTCCTGACCTCTTCCCCGAAGCCCTCTGACCTGGTCTTCTTATACATTTCATGAAGCCCTTTGGAATCCTTTGAGCGGTAGGCATATTTCACTCCGTCAAATCTGGCAAGGTTTGAGCCTGCCTCTGCCGAAGCGATGACATAGTAAGCAGGAATTGCATACTGAACAAGGCTTAAATCAAACTCTTCAACAAATGCGCCATTTTCTTCAAGCAGCCTTGCCGCACTTTGCACTGCTGCCCTTACATTTTGGTCAAGCCCGTCTGTGAAATAATCCTTTGGAATGCCAATCCTCAGCCCCTTCACATCCTCTGTAAGCGCCAAGGCAAAATCATAATCATCCCTCTTAATGCTTGTGGAGTCCTTCGGGTCATAAGATGCAATCGCTTCAAGTACTGCCGCACAGTCCGTAACGTCCTTTGCCACCGGCCCTATCTGGTCTAAGGAGGATGCGTATGCAACAAGCCCGTAACGCGACACGGTTCCGTAGGTCGGCTTAAGTCCTGTCACGCCGCAAAATGACGCCGGCTGGCGAATCGAGCCGCCGGTATCAGAACCCAGCGCAAAAAAACATTCATCTGCTGCCACCGCCGCACATGAACCGCCCGAAGAACCTCCCGGAACATGCTGCGTATTCCACGGATTTTTTGTCACTCCAAATGCGGATGTCTCAGTCGTACTGCCCATCGCAAATTCATCCATATTTGTCTTGCCGATTATGACAGCGCCTGCATTTTCAAGATTTAAAACCGCCTGTGCGCTGTATGTCGGCACAAAGCTTTCAAGAATTTTTGAACCACAGGTGGTAAGCAGCCCTTTTGTACAAATGTTATCTTTGACTGCCATCGGCACACCCGCAAGCTGCCCTGTAAGCTCTCCTGAGTCAATTAACTTCTGCACTTTCCGGGCGCGCGTACGCGCGCCCTCTCTATCTACACTTATATAACAATTATATTCTTTATCATAAGTCTCAATCTGCGCTAAAACTGCCTCAACAGCTTCACTAACCGAGACCTCTTTTGCTTTTATTTTCCTGCCTAGTTCTACGGCAGTCAAGCTTAATATGCTCATGTGTCACCTTCCAATCTGCAGTTTGCCGGCTCAAAAGCTTCGAACATTTGCAGCAAGCCCTAACCTGCCGTCCTTTATCTGCTGCCACTGATATTACGTCCCTAATCTACGGTCCTTGGAACCTTATAAAAATTGTCCTTCCTTTCAGGTGCATTCTTAAGCATGCCTTCGCTGTCGTCACCATTGACCACTACATCCTCGCGAAACACATTGCTTACAGGAAACACATGATACATAGGCTCTGTACCTGATGTATCAAGCTCATTTAACATATCAACATAATCAAGCATCTTTGCCATGTCGTTTTTAGCCTGCTCCTTTTCGGCAGGGGTAAGCTCCAGCTTTGCAAGAATGCTTACATAATCAATCATTTCGTCAGTAATTATATCAGCCATAAATAATCCTCAATCACTTCTTCTCAGACTTCTTATACCTTATAAATCCTATCAAAAACTTTGCCGCACCCGTTGCCGCAAACACAATAAAGCACGTAAGCATGTCCACATCCTGCGGAAATGCAAAATGCAGCACAAATGCCAGCATAAAAAATATCAATCCGTATTTTAATGCATCTAATAAAATATCCTTCATAACCTTATTCTCCTGTTTTATCCTTTATAGCATGTACCTGATTCTACTGCTTTTATCACTTATAGCGTAAGCCTGATTCTACTGCTTTTATCACTTATAGTATATACCTGGTTCTTCTGTTTTGACCTCTTGCAGCATATGCCCGATTCTATAATTTTATATCCATTATGGCACATACTTATTTTTTATTTTTATAAATCTCCGTAAGATTCGGTACACTTCCCCACTCGTCACGTCTACTCTCATACTGCGCACAAAGCCAGTCAATTGCCTGCTCTCTGCCGGCTGCACTGAACTCAAACCTCTCCTCGGTAATTTTATCCGGCGCAGTCTTCTCAAACGAAAGCGGCTCCGGCCAGACATAAGCGCTTAAATATACTTCCTTCTTCTCTTCTCCATTCTCTTCGTACTTTCTTTCATTCTTTTTAAGGAAATATCTCATTCCCTTGTGGTCGCCCGTAAGCTTTCCTCCGTAGGCAAGAAAGTTAAAAGGCAGCAATTCATTTCTGTCAAGCATAGCGTCCTCCTAAATAAATAATCCTCACAAAACCGCCACTTTTGCAGATTCAGCTTTCTCTCAGTCTACTGTTTCTTCAAATTAATTAATCCTCACAAAACCGCCGCTTCTGCAGATTCAGTCTCTCCCGCAATACTGCCCGCTGACGTACTTTTGCAGCCATTTTTCATCACGATAAGAATCATATTCAGACATTCTGCAGTCCTCATACATATCATTTGACAGCTCCTCAATTACGTCCTTAAGCTCTAATGGTGTGATAAACTCAGATGGAATGCCGTCGATTCCAAGATACGCGCCAAGTATATTGCCTGTCACTGCGCCCGTTGAATCGCTGTCTCCGTCATGATTCACCGCCGCGACCACGCCCTTTACAAAATCATTCTGATACTTCAATGCGCAGTACACCGAAATCGCAAGCGTCTCCTCTGCGACCCAGCCCTCGCCGAGTGCTTTGATTGCTGTCAAATCGTCCTCATCACTCATCGCCAGCTCCATGGCTCTTTTCATTATATCCGAAAATTCTCCGATATGCTTCTCATCTCTGAACAAATCTTCAGTTACATTTATCGCATCCTTCACAACCTCATCAAGGCTCTCATCCGTCGTCGCACACTTCGCAATAATGTGCGCCAGTGCGGCAGCCGGAATATACCCCAGCGGATGCGTGTGCGTAATCGCCGCAATTTTAGCGCCCGTCAAAGCGACCTCTTCCAGTGAATCCAGGTGCTTTGGAAGATAAAGTCCAATCGGCGCAACCCTCATAACACCGCCGCAGCCCTTGCTGTTATTAATCCTTCTGCTTAAGCTTCCGCACTCCTTTAATCTAAGTGCCGAAAGACAGGTGTTGCCCGGCGCGCGATTATTATAAAACTCCTCATAATTTAGCAGCCACGAATTCCTGCCCTCAGCCGAATACTCATACTGCCCCTCCTGTGTCATAAGCCAGTCTTTATACGCAAGCTCCACATAATTCTCCCACGGCTCCATAATACCATTTAAGCATAGGCTGGTGTATCCCCTTAGCAGACCGTTTGCAGTGAACAGCGTCATCTGCGTATCGTCCGAAATATAGGCCTTGTCCTTAAACAGTTCAAATTTATGTATGCCCTCATCACCGTATTTCATAAAAATCTCTCTGGCACTTCGAAACTCCACAGGATATCCCAGTGCGTCTCCTACGGCTCCGCCGTACATACAGCCTTTGATTTTATCTAATATTTCTGCCATAATCTCTCCTTAAATACCTTTCTATCTTCATCTGTCTATGACCATGCCACACCTGCTGCCTCTTCTTTAGCCTGCATTTCAAAACAGACTCTCTTAAAAAGCTGACATCCCGACTGCCTGACAGCATATTCTAAATGTACTGCTTCAAATCTAATACCCAAGCCTCCAAAGCAGTGCCTCGCATCCCTCCACAATCTCATCATACGTTATATCAAAATTTCTGGTATACCACGGGTCCGCAATATCTCTCGGACTGTCCGTAAAATCCAGCAGCCTGCACACCTTGCCCTTAGCATCTTTGCCCGTAATCCTTAAAATGCTTCTGACATTCATACTCTCCATGCCGATTATATAATCGTACCTTTCATAATCATCACGCCTTAGCTGCACAGCCTGCTTTCCCCTGCAGGAAATGCCCTTACTCGCAAGCTTTTCCTTTGCAAGATAATACACTGGATTGCCAATCTCCTCGCTGCTCGTCGCAGCCGACTCAATTAAAAATTTATCAGCAATGCCGCGCCTTTTTACCATGTCCTTTAATATAAATTCAGCCATTGGCGAACGGCAGATGTTGCCATAGCAGACAAATAATATCTTAATCATTACTACAAACTCCTTATATCGTTCGATCTTTTCACTCCATCCACACACACTTAAACATAGTCTTTGCATATCCTCTTTTAATCTGTTCTTGTATAAAATGTATTCTTTCCTTTTCCGTGTCTTTCAATCTCACCTTTTTCAACTAACAGCTTCAAAGAATTCTCTACAGACGCCCTGCCGATAGACGGCACCAACTCCATAATCTCACTCTTTGTAAATTTCCCGATTTTTTCTTTAACAGCATTACGCACCTGTTCAATTGCCGGAAGTTTTTCATCAATTAAATTAATGCGGCTTTCAAAATCACGATATGCTGCTAAAACTATTCCAAGAATATATTTGATAAATGGTGTAACATCATTTTCACCTTCATGCCATCCGTATCCGCACTGCTCAAGCACATCATAATATTTACTTTTTGTCTTTTCAATTTTACTCTCAATACTGATATATCGGCCAACCACATAGCCGCATCTGTACAAAAGCAAAGTAGTCAGCAATCTCGACATGCGACCATTACCATCATTAAAGGGATGAATACATAAAAAGTCATTAATAAAAACAGGAATCAGTATTAAA
>JAFRXK010000036.1 GCA_017442865.1 Lachnospiraceae bacterium
AGACCGTACAAACAGAAGTTCTTAAGCCCTCGCGTGAGGTTGTAGGCTCCGTCACAACTGTCCATTCGCCTGCCACATGAGCCGACGGTTCACACGGTACAAACGGCGTAAATATAAGCGTGTCTATATAGCAGCTTCCGGTCTGTGTTACAAGCAGCACATTGTGCTCGCCTGCCGTGAGGAATACTCTAGGGCCTGCATTGTCGCCGTACACGTCAAACGCACCTGTACTTGCCGCATAAAGCTCTGCAATGTCATTTCCGTTCTCCTTAAGCATGAATACAGAGTTTCCTCCTGCTTTTCTTGAAGCAATAAGATTAATGTCGTAATATCCCTCAACAGCAACATTAAAGCTGTACTCAAACTCATCGCCAGCGTCAATTGCAGCAACAACCGGCGTATCGAGCGAAGCCTCTGTTTTAATCGCAACCATAGGGTCGTTTAAGTAATCCTCTGCCTCAACTGTGATTACTGATGGCTCAGGCTCAAGCATCGGAATCTCTTCCTGCTCTAAAATACTGTCACAGTAAATGCACTTGTTTACGCGGAGTCCAGATTCTTCTGTGGTCGGTTCTTTGGTTACGGTCCACTCATATGCATGTCCTCCATACTGTGAATTTAACATTTCATCAGTTACATTGTAGTGGATGAAGGCATTAGGAATGTAATAGCTGCAATTTAAACTGCTCCATTCCGCTTCATCGCCTTTGTAAAAAACATTTGTAAGATTGGTGCATTCATAAAATGCAGTACTACGTAAATAGGTTACACTGTCCGGTATTGTGACACTTGCAAGGTTGCTACACGACCAAAACGCCTGACTACCTATGCTGGTTACACTGTCTGGTATTGTAATGCTTGTAAGACTGCTACAACGAGCAAATGTCAAATCACTTATGCTGGTCACTCCGTCCGATATTGTGATGTTAGTAAGGCTAGTGCAACTCATAAATGCACTCTCTCCTATGCTTTCTACACTGCCCGGTATTGTGATGTCTATTAGACTGCTGCAGTTATAAAACGCTTCATTACCTATGCTGGTTACACTATCCGGTATTGTGACGCTTGTAAGACTGGTGCAGCGATAAAACGTCTTATCACCTATGCTGGTTACACTATCCGGTATCGTGATGCTTGTAAGACTGTTGCAACCATAAAATGCATAATCACCTATACCGGTTACACTATCCGGTATCGTAACACTTGTAAAACCTCTAAAATGATTAGTAAAATTGAACGCATTATCCCTTATGTCTGTTACTCCATATGGTATAACAACTTCTGTACTGCTTCCTGTATAGTATGTGATTGTGACCTCATCACCTGAAATAGTATAATTGAATCCGCCTCTTTCAAGTGCGTCTATAAATCCAGATGGAATTTCTTCTTCTTCAATCACATCATCACAATAAATACACTTATTGATGCGGGTTCCATTTTCAAAATATGTAGGTTCTTTTGTCACGACCCACTCATAACGGCATATATGTCCTGTGTCCGACGAATTTAAATCTACATTAGAGACATTATAGTGTATAGTTGCCCAATTATAATAATCTCTGTCAAGTTCGTCCATGTAATAATCTGTAGTTTCAGTTGTTTCAACATCTTCATCTTCATCATAATAACTAAAATATAAGGTCACAACAATTGAATTCCAGTCATTTACACTTCCTTTATAATAGATATCTTCAAGTGAATCACAGTCCCAAAATGGTTCTCCCTCTATATTTGTTAAACTCTTAGGAATTAATATTGCTGTTAAATTTCTGCATTCACTAAATGCATAATCACCTAAAAATTTCACCCCGTCAGGAATTGTTATTGTGGTCAGATTGTTGCATCCACCAAATGCGAAAGCTTCTATTCTCCTTACATTAGTTGGAATTGTTACTTTTCTGAGGCTAGAGCATCCATTGAATGTATTTGAGTTTATATTTGTTATATTATTAGGAATTGTTATTTCTATTAAATTTGTATTATTCGCAAATGCGCCACTTTCTATGCTAGTAACACTGTTAGGAATTGTAATATTTCTAAAATTGCACTTACAGAATGCGTATTCACCTATAGTGGTTACACTGTTTGGAATTGTAAATTCTCTCAAATGATAACAACTGTCAAACGCATGATTACCTATGATCAATACGTTATCCGACATTGTAACTTCTTTTAAATAAGAACAATTATAAAATGCATAATCTCCTATTTCTGTAACACTATCGGGAATTGTTATGTATTTTAAATAACTATTATTTTTAAAAACATTATCGCCTATTTTTGTTACGCCATAAGGAATCTCAAGCACGGAATATACATTTGTTAATCTTGTTATTGTTACATTTTCTCCGTCAACTTCATATTCAAGCCCTAACTTTGTAAGTCTGGTAAATAGTGAATCATCTACAGCCTTTGCCTTAAAATTCCCTGTAAAAAAAACAGACAATGCTGCTACAATAAGAATGCTCATTAAATAAATTGTTGCTTTTTTAAAAAAACTTGCCCCTGCTTTGTTGTAATCCATGTAATCTCCTCCTATGATATATTACAGAATAATTATTAACATCTGTTTTCCTGCTCACACCTCACCCGATACATTTTCTCCTTTCTTGATTTATTGTTTTTATATAAAAACGTCAGCAGGAAAAACAATAATTATATATATTTTATTGTATAATTTAATATCATAAATGTCAATTAATCATGCAAAAATGCTACAGACACAGCACTAAGGCAGCCGCCCTTACTGATATCTATAGCATTTAAATTTAAATCTTATTTATTTCCTCACCTGTCCGTTACCATAGATAATAAACTTCGTTGTGGTAAGCGCCAGAAGTCCCATCGGTCCCCTTGCGTGAAGCTTCTGGGTGCTTATACCTATTTCCGCACCAAAGCCAAACTCAAAGCCATCGGTGAATCTTGTGGAAGCATTTACATAGACTGCCGCTGCGTCGATTTCATTTAAGAACTTCTGGGCGTTATTGTAGTCATTTGTGATTATCGCCTCGGAATGACCCGTGTTGTATTTGTTGATGTGAGCGATTGCCTCATCAATGTTGTTCACGGTTTTTGCGGAAATGATATAGTCAAGGTATTCCCTGCCCCAGTCATCCTCGGTTGCCGCCACAACTGACGGTGCGATGCTTTGAACAGCCTCATCACCTCGAATTTCAACGTCCTTTTCTCCAAGCTTTTCAACAAGTCTCGGCATCAGCTCATCAACTATGTCCTTGTGAAGCACGAGGGATTCGCAGGCGTTGCACACACCGATTCTCTGCGTTTTTGCATTAAAAATAATTGAAATTGCCATGTCTAAATCAGCGGACTTATCGACAAATATGTGGCAATTGCCTGTTCCAGTCTCAATGACAGGAATTGTGCTGTTGTTGACTACTGCTCTAATAAGTCCGGCACCGCCTCTAGGAATCAGCACATCAATATATTTGCTGAGCTTCATCAGTTCAACTGTCGTCTCACGGCTTGTATCGGTCACAAGCTGGATAGCGTCCTCAGGAAGCCCCTCCTTTGCAAGCGCTGCCCTGATGCATTCCGTTATCGCAATATTGGATTCAATTGCATCGCTGCCGCCTTTAAGAATAACAGCATTTCCTGTCTTGAAGCACAGAGCAAATGCATCTGCGGTAACATTAGGACGCGCCTCGTAAATAATACCGACCACGCCAAGCGGGACTCTCTTCTGTCCTATCATAAGTCCGTTCGGACGCTGCTTCATTGAGATAACCTCGCCAACCGGGTCATCAAGTGAAATCACCTGATAAATCCCCTCAGCCATTGCTTCAATACGCTGTGTTGTGAGCTTCAGCCTGTCCACAAGGCCCTGATGCATTCCGTTTGCAATGCCTTTTTCAACATCTAAAGCATTTGCCTTTAAAATACTGTCAGCATTTGCAACGAGTGCGTCGGCGCATGCCTTCAAGCCTCTGTTCTTATCGGAAACTCCAAGCCTTCCCATGGCATACGAAGCTTCCTTTGCTCTTTGTCCAAGTAAATTTAAATCCATATTTGTCTCCCTTTTTTAGCATTGATATATTTTAAAACTATATAAAGCGCTGTATTACACAACGCCGGCAAACCATTTACAGCTGTGTTATAATTCTTTTCTCAGTAAAAAGCATCTCAGGTTTTATATCGGTATCCTCATGTGGAATTTCATCAAAAACCTGAAATTCGTAGGCCGCTGCGATTTTTCTTATGTATGGATGTTTTTCCAGATACCTGTCGTAATATCCGCCTCCATAGCCGCATCTGTTAAGCGACGTATCAAAGGCTACCCCCGGCATAATCATGAGTGCCTCACGAAGCTCAACAAGGCTGACCTTTTTGCAACGCTCATCCGGCTCCCTTAAATTCATATATCCGTATTTGAGGTCGGCAAATCTTTGTGTTTTGTAAAAATCCATACTATTGTTCATAAGCCTCGGAAATGCAAGTATCTTCCCATGCTTTTTTGCATCGAATATAATCTGCGTAATATCAGCTTCACCCGGTAATGGCCAATATGCAAGTATTATGCTGGCTTCCTTGTATAATTTACATTCTGAAATGCACATGCTTATCTTGCTGCCAAGCTCTGCTGCCTCATCCTCTGACAACAATTTCCTTTTCTCTTTAATGTACTGTCTCAATTCCTTTTTTGTCATAAAAGCCCCCCTCGCCGTTGATAACGGTTTAACAAGCCGATATAATCACTGTATTTTCAGACATGTTTAAAATGTACAAATATATCAGCTTTCCGGCTTCTCTTTATCCCCGTATTTCTTGCCTAAATCAGTAATTGAACCATCCTTTTCAACAATTGAAATGTTATTTAATGAGCCTCTCAGGTTCTGCCTTATTGCGGCAATATATGCGCCGCGAAGCTTTGACTGCTCCTCTTTTTCCTCCGGAGTAAGTCCCTCACCCTTCTGTTTGTGATACAACTCGTTAATTCTATCGATATCCTTTTGTGTTATCAATTTTATCATCGCCTTTCTTAAAATTTTACATTCAAAATCATATGGATAACTCCAAACTGTATAGTTATAAGCGCGCTTTAATATACGCCTGTGGCTTACTTATTTATCTAAAGCGGCTTATATCTTCTTATAATCTCCTCTGCAAGCTTCAGACCGTCAACTGCCGCACTTGTGATTCCGCCGGCATAGCCTGCACCCTCGCCGCACGGAAACAGTCCCTTTATGCTGCTCTCAAAGCCATCATCCCTGCATATTCTTACAGGCGAGGATGTCCTGCTCTCAACTCCCGAAAGCACCGCATCATACCTTGAATAGCCTTCGATTCTTGTTCCGAAATAATCAATTCCTTCTTTAAGAGCATTGCAGATGTAATCAGGTAAAATGTCGTTGAGGTCTGCAAATTTTGTGCCTCCCTTTATGCAAGGAAGCACGTCTCCATAGTCCGTGCTGACAGAGCGTCTCTTAAAATCTCCGTAAAGCTGAACCGGTATGCTTCCACCACCGTACCTGTAAGCTGCTCCTTCAAGCTTTCGCTGGAATTCAACGCCTGCAAGTGCATCAGCCGAGCCGAAGTCCTCAGGTCGTACCGCAACTATTATTGCACTGTTGGCGTTTCGTGAGTCTCTTGCGTGGTAGCTCATGCCGTTCACCGCAAGCATTCCCTCCTCAGAGGATGCATTGACCACGTAACCGCCCGGGCACATGCAAAACGAATACACTCCTCGCTCATCTGATGACCTTGCCGTAAGCTTGTAATCGGCAGCCGGAAGCTTATCCATGAACTTTTCACCGTACTGGGCAAAATTAATAAGCTCCTGCGGATGCTCAATTCTTACTCCGACAGCAAACGCCTTCTGCTGCATATCGACATCTAATTCGTGGAGTCTCCTGAAGGTATCTCTGGCGCTGTGTCCGATTGCAAGTATAACATTCTGCGCTGCAATCTCTTCACCATCTGCCGTTTTAACTGCCCTGATTCGGTCTCCATCAAACACAAAATCAGTCACCTGACAGCCAAACTTAAATTCTCCGCCCATTTCAATTATAGCATTTCGCATATTAACAACAACAGTTTTTAATACATCTGTGCCTATGTGCGGCTTATTTAAATATAAAATCTCAGACGGAGCGCCAAACTCCGCAAATGTCTCTAAAACCTTGCGGATTCTGCCCTTCGGATCCTTTACCATAGTATTAAGCTTGCCATCCGAAAATGTTCCTGCGCCGCCTTCACCGAACTGCACATTTGTCTTTACATCAAGCGGTTCGCCATTCCAGAAGGCTTCAACCTTTTTTGTCCTGCTTTCAACTGTTTCCCCACGCTCAAGAACCAGAGGCGCATAACCGCTTTGTGCCAGCAGATATGCACAAAACAGCCCCGCAGGTCCCGCTCCGATGATAACAGGCCTTGTTTTAAGCTCCATCTGCCCGCTTTGCGGCATCAAATAAGCCTCTATCGGAGCCTTCACAATATCCTTTGACGCTGCTCTTTTTAATACACGCTCTTCATTCTTAACCCTGGCATCCACAACATAAATATACTGAATGTTGTCCTTTTTTCTGGCGTCAATAGAGCGTTTTACAATAAAATATTCTTCAAGCTCGTTATTATTTATCTTTAATACTTTAATAATCTTGTTTTTAATATCCTCTTCGGTGCAGCCTATAGCAAGCTTTAACTGATGTATTCTAATCATTTGCTGCCGCCCTCCCTGCAATATAACCGCTTGTCCATGCCCACTGCAGGTTGTAGCCGCCGCATCTGCCGTCCACATCTAGTATCTCACCCGCAAAGTAAACGCCCCTGCAAAGCGTTGATTCCATCGTCGAAGCACTTACCTCAGAAATATCCACGCCACCGCTTGTAACCTGCGCCCTGTCAAAGCCGTTGTCTGCCGTAATCTGCGCATCAAACTCTTTTATGTAATATGCAATTCCTGAAATATCCCGGCTGTTTAAGGATGAAGCCTTTTTATCGGCAGAAATACCTGCTCTCTTTAACAAAACCTTGTTTATATTCCAGTTAAACAAACCAATCATAAGCTCCATGGCTGTCTTATCCTGTGAAGCCTTATGCCTCTTATTAAGCATTAATACAACTTCATCTTTTGTACTTTCAGGCATAAAATCAATAACCGCTTTACATTTTTCGCCTGACTGCAACGCTCTTGCAAGCCTGCCGCTATACTGGAAGACAGGTATGCCGGACAATCCGTAATCGGTAAACTGCACCTCACCCTGCTCACTGCCCACACACCTATCATTTATATAAAATGACACCCTGCTCTCACATCTTACGCCTGATAAATCCTTAAAAAACTTATCTGAACACCTTAACTGCACAAGCGCCGGAACCGGCTTTACAATTGTATGTCCAAACTGCCTTGCAAACTCATAGCCGCCACCGTCTGAACCTGTCTTTGGAGCAGCCATGCCTCCGCATGCAATAATAATTTTATCAAAATAGTCCTTTTTATCATCATATTTCACAATAAAGCCACTGCCCTTTTGTGAAATATTATCTATCTTAATATTCTTTTTTATATTAACGTTATTATATCTGCATTCCATAGCCAGAACATCCAGAACAGTATTCGCCTGCTCTGAAAGGGGGTACATATACCCGTTTTTATTTTTTGAGAGCATGCCAATATCCTTAAAGAAACCGACAGCATCATTTTCATCAAATATACTTAAAGCTTCTTCCACAAACGCCCTTGACGAAGCGTTATAGCAATCGCTGTTCATCAAAAGATTTGTATAATTGCACCTGCCGTTTCCGGTGGAAAGCAGCTTCTTTCCCGGTTTGTCATTTTTCTCAAATATTGTTACTAAAGCGCCGAGACGCGAAGCGCATACCGCCGCCATAAGTCCCGATGCTCCCGCACCAATAATTCCAATCTTCATAAATTACCGCCCTTGTACATCCATTATCAAATCGCGCCAATCACAAAATCAACCCGTTATTGATTCAAGATAATCATATAATTCAGTATTGTTTTTCACATAGAAGCCTTTTTTAAGCCTTTCTTTTTCATTCATTGGAAGCTTGTTAAGCGTAATGTCGGTATCTAAAAACACATCCTGTTTATCAGAATAATAAACCACCAGAAAGCCCTCCTGCAGCACTACATAGTATCTGTATTCACTCTGTACTGCCGTTTTACTTTCACGAACTACAAGCCTGTCCTCCGAAAAGCTTACAAGCGTCATTGCACAGTCATACTCCGAAAGCTTACGTATAAGCTCCTCTCTGGACAAACCAATCCACTCATCCGGGATTGTCTCTACCGCCTCGGTAACCGTATTGCTTACAGAGTCGTACATCTCTGATATATACGTCATTTTACGGCTGACCAGCACAATGTCTGCCATATTAACCCTGATTGCATCCGCCTGCGTTGCAATCTGCGCAATATTGCTCTCCATCTCCTTAAGCTCAATGCCGTATTTTTCGGATATGCTTCGATACGAAGCATAATAAACAACTGTAAACACCATAAACAGCGCAAACAATAATAATGTGTATATCTTTAAAGCCTTTTTCATCATTTTCTCCTTTTTAACGCTGCATAAGACTCTTTGCCAAAAGCCTTATGCTTTTGTTTTAATAATGAAATCTGCACATTTTATGAAATGTACCTTTGATATACACATATTATCTGCCGATATTTTTTTTTTTAATCAGACAAGATGAAGCTTTTTAAGTATTCTGACAACCTTTGTACCCATAGGCATAGCCTTTAAATCATTTTCACTGATACACCTTGTTAAAAGAAGTATCACTCCGTAAACAATAACCGCAAGAACTATTGCGATAAGCGCCGCAGCCGCATTGCTTGGATAAATCCTGTAAATAAGCTTGTACGCTCCATATGCAACGCCGCCCATAACTGCTCCGGCAAACAGCGGAATAACGAAGGTGTACCATATCTCCTGTGAATAATTCAGCACCTTTTTAATCATTACAGCGTTCATAATACACATAAGCAATGCAAATACCATATTTGCGATTACAACGGCGTATATGCCCAAATTAAAGCCATACAGAAGTATTACAAGCAGTATGACATGCACAATAAGAGATATCGTGGCATTTATAACCGGAACGGACATTCTGCCGATACCCTGAAGCACCGCATTTGTAATGGTTGATAATGAATAAAACATTACCGCACCCGAGCCAATCAGCAAAAGCACTCCCGCAAGACCGTTATCAGAAGGATAAACAAGCTTCATAATAGGGTCTCCGAGCACAGCAAGTCCGATTGCCGCGGGAATTGCAACTATCATCGCAACCCTGATACCAAGCTCGATTTTTTTGTAAAGCTGCTTTTTCTTTCCACTGGCAATTGCCGCTGAAATTGATGGTATAATTGATGATGCAAGTGCGCTTGCAATCGCTATCGGAATATTTATAAAGAGCGTGTATTTACCGGTATAAACGCCCCAGTTTGCCATATAATTATCCGAATCTCCGATATGATTCATGTAATAACCATATATACTGTTGTCAACAATCGTGCTGATATTATAAACAGCCGAGCTTAATATAACCGGCGCAATTGTCATAACAAGTACAATCAGAATATACTTAAATGACTCAGGTTTTCTTTTCTTTTCCGTCTTTATAGCAGCTTTTATTTTTCCCGACCGGACAAAGTAAAGTACAACAAAGAACACTAGTGCGACAAAAGCTCCGCTCACCGTACCCATAGTAACTCCGGCTGCAGCATATGCATCAGCGTAAATATCCGTTCCCTTTACAACATCAAGATTACGTCCCACTTCAAAAAGGATAAAGCCGCAGATTATGCTTATAGCAGCGTTTGCAATCTGCTCCAGTATCTGTGATACAGCAGTCGGGACCATATTTCCCTGTCCCTGAAAATATCCGCGAAACACGCCCAGTATCGCCATGATAAATACTGCCGGCGACAGGGCTGCAATTGCATAATAGGTGTCAGGCTCTGTAAGCACCTTTTCTGCAAAAAAATGTGCACCGAAAAAGGTTATAAGCGCCGCAGCTGTTCCAACAAAGAACGCTGCAATCAATGTGATTCTAAACACCTTGCGGGCGTCACGGTATCTGTTTACAGCCAGTCTTGCAGATATCATCTTTGACACCGCAAGCGGCAGGCTGTAGGATGATAACAGCAGCAAAATATTGTACACCTGAAATGCGGCTGAATATATGCCCATGAAATCATCGCCTATACGGTTCTGGAGCGGTATTCTGTAAAGCATACCGATTAATCTCACGATAATGCCTGCTACCGCAAGAATACTGCCCTGAACCACAAAATTGTTTTTTTTGCTTTTTGTATTATTACTCATAGATTTCTACTTTATTTATTCTTTCTGTTTGTATTACGCAGATCCAGGTCTTGCCCGGATTAAGCTTTATCTCTTCACCATTCATATCATAATAATGTGTAATTCCGGCTGCCGAGTCCTTCGACCATGTAATATCAATTACCCTGCCGTCGGTGATATACTTGCCCACGCCTGTGCCGATTACATGCATGTAAAGATAATCTGTATCATAATAATGCTCATAGTCACAATATTCAAGTATAATATTTTTGCAGGATACCTGTTTATTATCAAGGTCATCAATGTGCTTATCATCAAACTGGTATCTGTAATACAGTCCGTCATCCTTATTATACTCAAACCAAGGCTTGTTATTTGGAAAGCCCGGATAAATCTTTGTTGCACCGGTGCCGGCAGACATATCCGTTGAATGATTTTTGTCAGCAAAAACAAAATGTCCTTCATAACCCTGCTTATAATTCCAGTCGTAGCCCATTTTCTGCGCTCCAGCAAATATGCCCGCTGCAGTTGCATAAGCATTGTGCGGAGCCTTGCGGTCCGTGCTTCTGAAGAACACAGTCTCACCGATATTTTTAACACCATTTAGGTTGTCGCAGTAATCGCTGTCAAGATATTCAAGCGCATAATTACACTGCCCATAATGTACAAATACAGGGTTGAATTCAGCCTGCATAAAAACAAAATATGTTCTTGCGCTCCTTACAGAGCCAATTCTCTCAAGATTATCAAAATCCTCAATCATGCCCATCAGTCTTACGACTCCGCCCTCTGCCGGCGCTTCAATAACAACTCCTGCCGAATTGATGCCGGACTGCGGATTTGCCGCCCTGACATTATTAAACATGACTGCTATCGGTCTTCTTCTTCCTATCTCCTCGGCAACCGGCTCTCCTGTAAGATAGCTTAGGCACATGCCCTCAGGAAGCGTCTCCACAGCTTCCGTTGTCTCTTCCTCTGTCGTCTCTTCTGTCGTCTCTTCTGTTGTTTGTTCCGTGGTTGCTTCTGTCGTCTCCTCTACAGTCTGTGTCTGTGCCTCTGTAGATGGCTCAGTCTGTTTACTTTTACCGCACGATACCGCAAATATCATGCAGAACAAGAGCATAAACACAAATAAAACTATAGTATTATTTTTTTTCATGGCACCTCCGAATTAAAAATTTTAAACATTAAACTACCTTGTTATTCCAAGTCTATCCATAAGAAGTCTCTGTTTTTCCTCCATAACCGCTCTCTCGTCCTCTTCCATATGGTCATATCCCATCAGATGCAGCATACTGTGCGCCGTAAGAAATGCAAGCTCTCTTACCACACTGTGACCGTATTTTTCGGCCTGCTCCAGTATCTTTTCCGCCGAAAGAATAATGTCGCCCAAAAGCAGCTCGCCTGTCTCCGGATTGAAGCAGTCATCTCCCTCTTCTTCCAGAAAATCAAACTCTGCCGGAGCCGGATATTCAACCATCGGAAATGAAAGCACGTCTGTAGGATTGTCTATCCCCCGAAATTCTTTATTGATAGCCTGAATCTCATCATTGTCAACTATGGTAATGCTTACTTCACATTCATACGGACACTCCTCCATATCAAGAGCACCATCAACCACTTTTTTTATAATTTCCTCATAATTGCTTACGCCTATATCGGTTAAAGCCTCGTATTCTATCTGATATGTCATTATAACTCCTATTCATAGCATCTTCACGGCAAAAAAATCTGTCTGTGCCAATCAAAAATCTCAGTTCAGCCTGTGAAAGCTTCCGCATTCTGCGGATTTTACTTGTGATATCTGCTTGTGCCTTCCTTCGTCTTCTTCACCGGTGGCTTCTGCTTTTGCTCGTATTCCTCATAAGCCTTTACAATCTGCTGTACAAGCGGATGCCTTACAATATCCTTGTTTGGAAGCTCGACAAATGCAATGTCGTCAATCTTTGCAAGCACCTTCATGGCAACATCCAGACCTGATACTGTATCTGCCGGAAGGTCTCTCTGTGTCTTATCACCTGTGACAACCACCTTCGAGCCAAAGCCCACTCTGGTAAGGAACATCTTCATCTGCGCCGGTGTGGTATTCTGCGCCTCGTCAAGAATAATAAATGCATTGTCAAGGGTTCGGCCTCTCATGTATGCAAGCGGTGCAACCTCAATCAGACCCTTCTCTGCATTGTGCAGATAAGTGTCCGCACCCATAATCTGATACAGCGCATCATACAGCGGTCTTAAATACGGGTCAATCTTACTCTGCAAATCTCCCGGCAGGAAGCCAAGCTTCTCGCCCGCCTCGATAGCCGGACGCGTAAGAATAATTCTTCCCACCTCATTATTTTTAAATGCCTGAATCGCCATAGCCATAGCCAGATAAGTCTTTCCTGTTCCCGCAGGACCTACGCCAAACACAATCATCTTTTCGCGGATGGCATCCACATACTCCTTTTGACCTATCGTCTTTGGCTTTACAGGCTTTCCGTTAATCGTGCGGCAGATTACATCCTTGTCAATCTCAAGCATCTGTCCGTCGTACTTCTCCTCAAACGAAAGCGATAATGCATAATCAACATTCTGCATGGTTATGGTGTTGCCCCTTTTCGACAGTTCAATTAAATCATTGATTATGCGTCTTGCCTTTTCAACAATGACATCATTGCCGATAATCTTTAAGGCTCCGTCCCTTGAAACCAAGGTTACATGCAGCGTGCGTTCAATCTTCTTTAAATTCTCATCAAGCTGTCCATAAACATTTCTCTCATGCTCAATTGGAATATTAATCACTGTTTCAACAATACTCATTTACTGTACATTCTCCTCGTGCGGCTCATTCTCAGCATAGCCGGATGTATCAAGCGGTACACTCCTGCCAATGCTTTCAATCACCGTTATCTCGCCGCTCATTATATATGAATCATCATATCTATCTATTTTAACATTTTTATCTATGATTTGAATACCCTTTTTTATTAATTTTTCAATATAATCTTCTAATCTTGACGAAAGCTCGCCCTTTGCCTCGTTTTTTGTATACATTTGCCCGTTAAAAATGTACTCTCTGTCCGTAATTCTACCCCACCGAAGCGGCAAAAACAGGCTGTCGCCGAGTCTTGCATGATGCACCTCATCCACACTGTCATACATCTCATACCTGTCTGTAAAAATATTTTTAATACCTTCAGAAGGCAGCTTTTTTATGTCAAAATCATCACTTATCTTAAATCTGTCCTTTATCCCCGGCAGATTAATTTTGAAATCACCTATCATCAGATAATATTTTTGCCTGTTTTTCCCCGTGTATGCCTTTTCGCTGCCCACAACCGGTATTTTATCATAATAATTTATCATTGTCTGCGCGGATATATCAGCGTCAGAGCAGGTAAAATGCCTGTTTACAACACTTTCGCCGTCATCAGTAATCTCAAGCACTCCCGACACCAGCACCTGTCCCTCGCTCACCTCATCACCGACAGCAACCATCGGCGTGCCGCTCCTCGTAACAATATCAGTAATCACGCCATTTACATCCGACACAATATCTACCGGCCGGTTATCTGCTGCCGTCGCCTCGCTTGCAATTTCATTCTCATTGACCGCCACCACAAGCCTTGAACCGTCAATTCGCGCCGACACCCACGTAATATCATCATATTCATGCCTTATCCCCGTCTCAATATCCTCACAGGTAATTTTATTTTTCAGCATCAGCGGATGATACCCGTTCCGGCTCAAATGCTTCAAAAGTACCTCGTCAGTATAATGCACATTTCCCTCAAAGCTTATGTCCCATATAAAAAATGACATTCCATATATGATGACAAGCGCCGCCAGCACCCCCACCGCCAGCAGCTTTCTCTTCCTGTTTGCATGCATAAAAAAAGGAAGCCCTGCTTTTTCGGTCACCCTCATTCGTATGCCCGACTTGTCCGCAAAGCTCCTTATCCTCTTAAAATCCGCCGCAATAATATTAAAAGCAATACCTTCTTTGTCACTTCTCAAATTCCACAGCTTCACATTATGATTAGCGCAAATGTTTAAAAACCGCTCCTGATTTGCGCCATGAATATGTACCTCAATATACCCTAAAAACCATCTGAGCAAAGAATTGTTCAAATCTCCACCGCCCCCTAAATATTTCTACCCTCAAAGGTAATTGACTCAATGCAGCCGTTAATCACAATATCCTCTGCATTATAATAAAAAATCTTAAGCTTCTTACCGCACACCGCAACACGATTCTTCTTTGTCAGAAACTTAATGCATTCACAGCCTACCTCAATAATTCCCTTGTGGTTCTCTATCATAATTTCCGAGTTCCCGTTAATGCTGACGCACGAATCCCCGGCACACAGTCCACGTATGAAATTGTATTCAGACGGATCAGATGATTTCATAAAAAGTCCCCACATAAGGCAGATTAAATATAATCTATTTTATGTGGGGAAATGGTAGTGTATGACTTGTGAAAAACGATAAATATTGTTTGATAATTATAACTATTCATCTTAAAAATATTTATTATAATTATCATAGTAGATCATTTAAAGAAAAGCTTTCACATTCTCCATTATCTGGCATGTCATCGTATTCTTGCCAATATTTATAATCAGCGTATGAAACCGTTTTTGCAAAATCAGATATCCACACCAAGGTGTTATTTATTTTATTTGGATATATATTTTGGATTAGCTTTATATTATTTGCGTCGAACACAGTATAATATAAGGACACCCTATTCAAATAGGCATTGCATAAATTGGATTTAACCAGATCAGCACCATCCAAATTGGCTCCATTCAAATTAGCTCCGTCCAAATCGGCTCCGCTCAACCATGCTTCGCTCAAGTCAGCTCCTAATAAATTGGTCACGCTCAAATCTGCACATACCAACGTAGCTCCGAACAAACATACTCTACTCAAATCGGCTCTACTCAAATTGGCTCTACTCAAATCGGCTTGACTCAAATCAGCTTGACTCAGATTAGCTTCTTTTAAATCAACTATAGCCAAGTTAATATGTGTATTATTTTTTTTTACATATCTAGCTAAAGCATCTTTTTGTTTAAATCTGATATAACCTTCACAAATCAAGCTTGTTTTTATATTTGGATTCTCTTTACGGAATTCATCATATGTCATTTTCCCTGTATATTTCCATGCATGAATTACTTCCAGTATATTAGCAAATACAGCTAGTTCACATTCCATAACTTTTTTATATTTCTTATCTGAATAATACGTCATTCCATCTTCAAGCATTAAATCAAATGTATTAATAATAAAATTATTACCTCTTATTTCATCTCTTTGCGAAATTTTGTAATGAAGATAGTCTCTTATTTCATCCGATATTTTTTGCGATTTAAATGTCTCGGCAAGCTTACCTGCAAAGCTTTGCATTTGTGCTTGAGTCTTAATATCTACTCCTGTTTTTATTATCTGGTAGATATATTCTGCTGTAAAGAACTCATATATTGACCTATGTATAAACTGTACTTTGTTTTTTGTTTTTTCATACAGGCTGTCTATTGGGAAATCAATAATATTGTCTTGCAAAAACGTAAACACTGCTTTTATATCTTCATCTTCATCATTTCTCTCAAGAGGTATTTGATTGTTATCAAACATCAAAAATGCTAGCTTTGAAAGAAATTCTATATATTTATCTGCTTGTTTCATCATTGGATGTGAACCATTAGCATATGCTGACTTTGTTCCATCAATATATCTAAACCGTTTCCATATTCCGCTTTTCCTATCAAATATTTTTTCATAAAGTTCTGCCCTGCTTGCGTCTTCTGTAATATCTAACCCTAAGGTTAATGCCATATATAATATCACAGGAATTCCTACTACTTCTGTATTTTTTATAGAATGTACTGTTGAAAGAGATACTCCGTTTAATTTTTTATAATATCTGAATATTTTATCTTCAGAAAAAGCTTTAAGTTTTATATGTTTATCAAACTCAGAAGTTATATTAATATAATGCTCTCTAGAAGTTATTATAAGCTTATATCCTTCTATCTTATATATCTCTACCAAAAAATCTTCAAGATTATCTATTAAAGTTCTATCTTCTAATTCATCAAAGCCATCAAGAATCAGTACTTTGTTTGCAAGATCTTTTTTAGTGCAATTGAGTGCCGCAAAAACAGCATCAAGAATTTTCGTCTTATTATAATCCTCTAAATCTGTACACTTAAGAACAATTATAGAATCATTAGCATTATACTCTTTTAAAGCAGTTGCTAGCTTTGTCGGTTCGTTTTTATCTGAACCATTATATGGTTCTAAAATTTTGGCAACAAGACTAGACTTTCCAATGCCCGGTTCTCCCGTAATAAGCAAAGTTCCACAACTATCATATGTAATAAATGAAATCAAATAATCTTCCAAATTATCATGTTCATTTTGTTCGTTATCAGTATAGCTTGGGAAGATAAATGTACTATTTAATGTTACATTGTCGTCTGAAGATTTTCTGTGTAAAAACAACCTTTTGGACAACATGTCAATGAATGGTTGTTTGTATTCTTTAACACGATTTATGAAATCTGATTCTGTTGATGGATTGTAATTTTCATCTCTTTCTCTGCTATCAAAATAATTATCAACTCTATCTGATAAATCTTGAATATCTTTTCTTGCATTACCTATTTCCTTTCTTGCATTACCTATTTCCTTTCTTGCATTACCTATTTCCTGCATTACCTCGCTATGATTTTGAGTCTGCGCACCTAAAATATCCTCAACAGCCTCACCTATAAGCAGCTTCTGTAAGCCTCTGTCGCTTAAGTAATCACTACTCCTGCAAAACCCATATATTATCTCGATTGCATGCACAGTAACTGCCTCAGCTCGTTCCCTTGATAATCTGGTATCGGCACTGCTAAATGCGACAGCCTTATTTATTATATCCTTCTTCAATCTGGCTCGGTCTTTACCTCGCACCTCAATATATCTCTTTACATCATCAAGAATATTTCCTCGCAAATAATCGCACAGTTTACCAAAGTCTATTTCTTCGTCAACAGTACATACCTCGTTTTCTTTTGCCTTGACTTCAATAAACTTTTCTATCTCGTCTTCAAGTTCTCTTTCATTAAGATAATTCTTCAATTCGCCTTTGATATTATCCTCTAATTTCCCCTTGATTGTATCTTTACAGAATGCAAATAAACTGCTAACAACTCCCATCACAATCTTCTCCTCTTCTTAGGTATATCATAAAACAGCAAAATAGTTTCACTGCAATCTTTCTCCAATATTATTATACCAAAAATGGTAAAAGCGTCAAACACTATTGATAACTCACAACAATATTTCTGGCTAGATTCTATACTTCGTTATCTCCTTCCAGTTTGCAGGGAATCCCATAGCATTTAATAATTTAAGCTCACTAATACAATGGCTTTGGCTTAAACATTTATCAATGCTTCTTATAAGTTCTTTTTTAAACTCTTTAAAATCATCCTTTGAAAGCAAGTATCTAAATGCTATCACT
The DNA here is from genome assembly GCA_017442865.1 of Lachnospiraceae bacterium. Taxonomy (GTDB): domain Bacteria; phylum Bacillota; class Clostridia; order Lachnospirales; family Lachnospiraceae; genus JAFRXK01. The sequence goes on from JAFRXK010000036.1 coordinate 17,803, forward strand.
ATGCAAAACAAATCTTTTTTACCCATCAAATACTGCGTTCCTGTTTGAGGAATATTAAGCTTAAGGTGTAATTTTGTGTTTGGAATTTCGGAATAGACTTTATGTGAAAATAATCGTTCGTTGTGCGCGCATACATTACGATACAAAACAAGAACCTTCAGATACTGTTCAAGCTCACGCTCACTCACATGAACATAATTATGGCTAATTTTACTTCGAATACTCGCCGGCAAAAATGCATACATTTTTGAAATCTGCCCGAATGTCATCGCATTAACCAATACCCATAGCGGCACATTTTGATAAACGCGGCGCTGATATATAAGAAAATCATAGTCAGTATTTGAGTTTGCTAACTGAGACATCATTTTGACAAGTTTATTTATCCCGCGCTGATTTTTTCTGGAATAATTATAATTTGAGGTGGACAGATATGCTGACTGACGTTCTCCATAGACTTCACAAAACGCATATGAAATCAAATTGCGCATTTTCTTCTCAATCTGGCAAAGATGCCGAAAAAACAGTTCATGCAGCCGATTGTCAAATTCATATAAATTATATATATCTTCAAAATGTGTATCTTCACGATAAACTCTCGTCATAGGATCCAAAAACAAAGTCTTGTACCCTCCAATCAAAGTAAAATATCCTACATCACGCAGCTTTTCTTGCGCCTTTTTAATATCACTAATTATCAAATGTTTTTCATATATCAATTTATTTATCTGCTGTGTGTATGTAAGAAATGGCTTCATCAGCTTTAACACCTCCAGATTGATTTTGATATCAAAAGAAATATAGATTTTATAATAAAGACGTTGTAGATACGGGTGTAAAAAAGGAGGGCCCTCAGGTCCTCCCCCGGTCTCAGGCATCTCAAGTTTCTGAAACCTAATCGCTGACTGTAGTCTACTCCAATACAAGCCTTCTGTCAAGCACTTTTTTGGAATTACAGCCATTTTATTATATGCTGTTTAGGCGTTTTTATAATATATAATTTGCAATACTCCTTTTACTTTCCAAACACTTCTACAGCTCTATCCATATTTTCTCTTATCTTCACGCCAAACGGGCATCTGCTCTCGCATGCGCCGCACTTGATACACTCGCCCGCATGATGCTCCAACACCTCATAATGCTCTCTTACTGTCTCCGGAACGATTCCCTGTGCCAACGCAAGATTCAAAAATTTTGTAACATCTGCAATGCATATATGCATCGGACAAGGCTCGCAGTGACTGCAATACATACAATGTCCCTCCCAGCTTATCTTCGGAAATGAAGCAAAAGCCTTTGCGTAGTCCCTTTCTTCATCCGATGCGTCTTCATAAGCCGCACTCTCTTTAAGCTGATTGACAGAATGTGCGCCTGCAAGCACAGTTGACACGCCCGGGCGTGTCAGCGCATAGTGAATACATTGACTTGCCGTAAGCGCAACGCCTGCAGGTGAAAGCTTTTCATTTAACAAATCACCGCCTCCAAAGCATTTCATGACTGTTATTCCTACTCCCATGCTCTGGCACATCTCGTAAAGAGCCTGTCTGTCAGGGTCCATATTTACAAGTTTATTCTCATACGCCTCATCCGCCCATAAATCATCTACATTTTCACTTGCCGGCTGTAAATCATAACAAGGGTTTACACTGAACATAAGCACTTCTATTATGCCCGTCTTAACAGCTTCCATTGCAACCAAAGGATTGTGGCTGCTAAGTCCGATATGATGAATTCTGCCCTGTTTTTTAAGCTCAACGGCATAATCCAGAATACCATTCGAAACAATACTGTTCCAGTCTTTCATGGCGTCGCAGTAATGAATCATACCCACGTCCAGATAATCAGTCTGCAGCAGGCGCATCATCTCCTCAAAGCCTTCCTTCACCTTATTTAAATTTCTTGTCCTCAAATACTGTCCTTTTTCCCAGATGGAACAGATATGTGATTGAATATAGAACTTTTCGCGTCTGCCCTTCAAGGCATCGCCCACCGCCCTTCTAAGCTCAGGATCCGATGCATACAGGTCAAAATAATTTATTCCCAGCTTCAAAGCTTCATCAAACAACTGCTTTGTCATGCGGTAATTATCTTCTGCAAAGCCTTCACATCCCATTCCAATTTCACTTACCATTAATCCCGTATTACCTAATTCACGATATTTCATCTTCTTCTACCTCCCGCTTTATAAAAACAAGCATAAAAAATCCCTTCTAAAGAATATTATATTCTCAAGAAGGGATTGTATCAAGAAAAAAAATTATTGAACTATTCCCTCATTTTTTTGTGTATATAGTCCATTATTCGCTCATTTTTTTGTAGTAAACACTGATTATTCGCTCATTTTTTTGTATTTCATTTTTTAGTACACATAAAAAGGAGGACTTTTATGTCCTCCCTTGCCTCATATATTATCCTCTGTTTTCAAAATCTTCCTCAATCTCCTCTTTCCAGTCGCTCGCAAGCGCCTCTTTCTTTGCGCCACAGGCGCGTACTCTGCTGACTGCCTTACTGAGTACGCTGAAATTGAGTGCTGTACCCATGCTGTCACATTTGTATTCAACTGCATGGTCTGCATTTATGCCAAAGCGTCCCGCAACGTCGATTGCATCAATATTTGCTCCAAGGAATAAAAACTCCCAGTTTGCCTTCTCCTTCTGCTGCTCAACCAGCTTCTTTACCTTGTCATAGCTATACTCTTTGCTGGAATTCTCCATGCCATCCGTTGTAATGACAAACAGCGTCTTTTCCGGGCGGTCTTCCTCTCTGATGTGCTTATGTATCGTCTTGATGTGGCTGATTGTGACACCTATAGCATCCAGAAGTGCCGTGCATCCTCTCACAAAATACTCCTCACCGGTGATTTCAGCGACCTCGTCAAGCTTCACCCTGTCGTGCAGCGTCTCGATTTTGTCATCAAAAAGCACCGTAGAGATAATCGCGTCGCCCTCCTCATTCTTCTGCTTGCGAAGCATTGAGTTGTAGCCGCCAATTGTATCGCTTTCCAATCCTCCCATTGAACCGCTTCTGTCTAATATAAATACAAGCTCTGTTAAACCCTTCTTCATAATACTTACCTCCTGAATTTTTTTTAAATTTAAGTCCTGAATATATCTGACAAAACAATATGTAAGACTTAAATCTCTTGTTTGTAAGGTAAGTATAAATGCCAAAATATTTTATGTGGTCGCCTGCCGGGTGACATTTCTATCACTCTGTTATCCCGCTTGCCCACAGCACCGCCGCCAAAATCATATTTATTTTACGCTCAATTATCTGTACTCAATAACCTCACTTACCCACAGCACCGCCGCCACAGCCTCCTTTGCATTGACGGTTTTAGGAAATGTAATGTATGCATCATAATTGTTCTGAACACCAAGCCCATCGCATGCATCATAAACATCCACCAGTCCGTCAGCATTTACAATGCATTTGCTTAAAACTCCATGATAGCATTTGTCGATTACCTGCTGATACTTCGCTGCATCGCCGATACCAAGCTTAACCGCAGCAGCAAATGCGTATAAGAACATTGCGCTGCCGGATGTGTCCGTCCAGTTGTCAGGATTTTCTCCCTTGTCTACGACCTGATAAAACAGTCCGGACTGCTTATCGGCAAGCTCTGAAAGTGTATTTAAAAGCATTTCCAGCCTCTCGCAGACCGTCTTGCGGTAAGGATAAGTCTCCGGCATCATTCGTGCAGTCTCAGCCAGTATAAGCGCATACCAGCCAAGCCCCTCGCTCCAGACATCAGTAGATTTTCCTGTGAGCCTGTTCGCCCACGGAGTGTCCTCGCTTTCGCTGTAGCCATGATATAAAAGCCCGCCCTTTTTGTGGCAGCATCCGAAAATCGCTTCAAGCTGCTTTTCAAGCTCCTCATAGCAGACTCCATTGCAGCCAATCATTTTTTCATAATAATTCAGAAACATTCCGCCCATAAACACGCCATCAACCCACATCTGACCGACAAGACCTCTTGCATGCATAAAGCCGCCATTTGCAATGCGCGGATAGTCTGCAAACTTGCACAAAATACTGTAGCTTGCCTTTTTGTAGCGCTCCTCACCGGTCTGGTTGTACGCCCATACAATAACAGCTCCCGGAAGCATATCGTCCATGCTGCCACCCGTAAAGCGGTAAAGTTCGCCGTCCGGGCTTACATGAAAATCTGCATATTTTAAAACATAATCGCGGTATTTACTCTCGCCTGTCGATTCATACAAATGAATAAAGCCAAGGAGCATAAAGCCCTGCGAATAAGTCCATGAATTAAACGGATAGTTGTCCGGGTGCGGAAACCTGCGCATAATGGTATCCGCTAATTGTAATGATAATTTCTTCTCCATTTTTTTCTCCCTTCCGGCTAACAAAAACATATTCTGCTCTGCAGGATTATAAACGTCCGGCGGCTCGAATTATCGACATTATTCCACCTGACCTAAAATATGCACCTGGCCCAAAATATGTATCTGACGCACAGTGTTTTACTCACCAAGCATAGGCTGCTTATAATGAAACAGCGCAAGATTTATTGTGTATAAATCATAAATTTTTCTGCCAACAAAGTATTCAATTATCAAATCAAACTTGCTGCTCGGTGAAAGCGCATATCCTGCCCTAGAAAGCAGATCCTTCGTCTCATCAAGGCCAAGCTCCAACGCAACCGCCAGCGCCAGTACAGTAATCTTCTTTGGCTTATAATCAGGGTTGCTTCTAATCTTTGAAAAATGCTTTCTGTCAAGGTTTGCTTTCTTGTAAAGCTCAACGTCCGTCAGCCCGCTGGCATCAATCAGTCTGAACAGCCTTTCCTGAAATGTTTCGCTAAGCTGCGATACTACCTCATCAAGACTTCTCTCGTCCTTTTTGCCGCCGTCAGCTTTACCTACCTGCGCAGGCTTTGACGAAGGTCTGTAAGCTCCGGTCATATTCATCTTCGCTGGCTTCGCCGGCTTTGCTGAGTGCTTGTAAGCTTTAGCTTTGCCCACCTGTGCCGGTTTTGCTGAAGGTGAATTTACCCCCTCCTCTTTGTCAGGGACATCATCACATATGCTTTCTTCCCTTGCCGCTTCCTCACAGACCTGTGTCTCCTCACAGACCTCCTCCTTAGGTGACATGAGAGCATCTGAAAACACCTCACCGTTAACCTGAAAATCCGCTCCTTTGCCTGCAAACGCTTCATAATTCTGTGAGGCAAACGAGCCCATAAAATTTTCAATATAATTTTTATCAATAAAAAGTGAAATATCCTCAAGCAGTTCCCTTGACAATTCGCCCCTTGCATTTTTATCTGACATCAAAACACCCCGCTGCATTCAAAAAGCCATGCTTCATATGTAAATTGAATTAATTAAATATCGGCATATTCAAACTAATTTGTATAAATACGCTATGCTATATTTGCATTATAATACATGTAAAAATATAAAGCAATATATGTATAAAAGCGGGTAATTTAATTCTTATTCCATTCGTCTAAATACTGCTGATGTTTCTTTGATGCCTGCTTGATAATTTCTGATACATCAGCGTCTTTATTGTTAAGCACTTCATTTACTGCTTTTCCTGCTGCGTAAACAGCGGCATTATCAGCAAGCATTATTTTAAATTCTTCCGAATTATTTATTGCCTCATAAAATGATTTGTATAAGGTGTTATTTGTCGTCTTAGATTTTTCAATAATACGTTCTTCAAGCTCTGTAACCTCCGGACTGTTCCATATCTGAGGATTAAAAATCACCGGAACTCCTGCCGATTCCAAATCAGAGGCATAATCCACTATAAGAGCCTTTTTTGCGTCATTAAATACAGGACCATGTCCGGCAAGCTCTAATAGCGTTAAAACTGCTTCTATCTGTTCATCACTGACATACGAAGGAAAGTCAACAGAATCAATCATTACCGGACTGCAATTTTTTTGATTTGGAACTGATGGCAGTGCACAGAAGCCTACTTTATCAGCAGGAAGTCCATTCATGACAACCTGTTCCAGAGCATCATTTGCACCAATAATCATTGCTGCCGAGCCATTACCTACATACTTATATCCAAATAAGCTGTCTTCCGTATAAGAATCTTCAGTAATAATTTCATGCTCCCACCTTAGAGATTTTAAAAACTCCATAGCTGAAACTGTATTTTCTGAATCCAAATTTGAAGTATATTTACCATCAGTGTTAACATCATAAAAGCTCTCACTTCCGAAGCTATTCGCAATGCCTGCAAATGCTGAAGCATCAAACGCATATTCTGTTGGATAGAAAAAGCCTTCGCGTCCGGTCGCAGCCTTAATCTTAGCAGCGGTTTCAATAAACTCCTCCCATGTCTTAGGATAAACCGGCACACCATTCATATCAGTAAGCCCCGCTTCTTCAAACAACTCTATGTTACATATTAATCCAAAGCTGCATGCAACATTATACGGCAGCGAGTATATTCTGCCATTATCATCAGATATTGTTGACCTTATTGATTCACTCATCTTATCCAACCAGCCTGTTTTTTTAAGCATATCCGTAATATCTTTGTTTTTACTGACATAATTATCTTCATTAGCTGAATGCCAGAACTGATGATAATAAGCGGTAGGCCATAAACTGTTATCTGCCTGCGATATATCCATATTATTAAATTCGCTTATTTCACTGTCCTTCAATAAAACAATTTCCACGTTAGGATAAATGCTTTTAAACTCTTCAAAAGCATTTTTAGTGAACATTTCTTCAGAATCCCCTTCAACAAAAATCAGCTTAAAATTCATATTTGATTTATCCGAAATTGATAATTTAATGTTACCTCAGCCATCCCATTTTATATGCCTCTATTGATTCCTGATATTCTTTATCAGCAGACTTCATAATCTCTGCCACATCAGCATTCTTATCGGCAAGCACCTTCTGAATAACCATTGTGAGCATTGCATATGTAGTATTATCTGTCACAATTTCTTCATCTCTGACATTACCATTCCTGATAAAATCATAATATTCAGTATAAAGTCCCTGATTAACATTACCGTACTTTTCAATTGCTTCCGCCCAGGCAGCATCAAGCTCACTGCTGTTGTCCCAGCCTGTAAATGACCTGATTACCGGAATGCCCTGTTCATTATTTATTCTTGCGTTCTCCATAATTTCCTGCTTGATTTTATCTGTTGCCACAGGAGATTTACCCATTAATACCAGATAATCAAGGGCCGCATTAACTTCCTCGTCTGTTGCATCTTTGGCAAACATATATACTGTGGAGCCGGTTAAGCTGTATGCTCCTGACGGTCCTGCCGGCATAGGACCAATACTGAATTTATCGGATGCAAGCCCTTTTAATACAGGCTGATTAACAGCATCATTTGCCGCCATATACATAGCAACCGTACCATTGGCAATATGGTCAAATCCTGCATCCCATTCATCATTTAATGGATCCTCTGTCAGAACATCATAGTCCCATTTAAGTGATTTTAAAAATTCCATGGCTGAAATTGCCTCCTCTGAAGCAATGCTTGTAGTAAATGTTCCATCATCATTATACGTAAAAAAACTTGCTCCAAATCCCCACGCAATATTTAAAAACTGCCATCCTGCAACAACATTTCCTGCCGGAAAGCAAAATCCCGCCTGACCTGTAGCCTTCTTTATAAGCCTTGCGTCCTCAGCCAGCTCCTCCCATGTCTTTGGATATTTCGGGACACCGTTTCCGTCAACAAGCCCGGCCGCCTTAAACATATCAATATTAACCATTAATCCCATCACATATCCATCATGTGGGACACCATATATTCTTCCTTCATCATCCGTAACATGCTCTCGAAATGAATTATTCATGCTTTCCAGCCATCCGCGTTTTTCAAGAATATCTGTGATATCTCTTACATATCCGCCTTTGATAAGCTTATCTGTTTCCATATACCAGGTTTCGAATATTGTTGGACACTTTCCTGACGCCACTAATGGTATAAACGTATCATTAGAATAAATATACGGTGTTTTCTCAACCTTTATATTTGGATTATTTTGTGTTAAATGATTAATGTATTCATCATGCTGTTTAAATTTCTCTTCATCAGATCCACTCCATGGATATATTCCCAGCTTCAAAACTACTGTGTTGTCATCAGATTCTGCTGTTTCACTATGCTTTTCCTCTATTTCTGATGAAACATCAAATATTGTGCAGCCTGTACTGACAGGAAGCGTAAGAATTAAAACGATTAATAATGCAGCCTTAAGTTTCTTTTTTGAAACATAACCTATCTCTTCAAAATATTTTTTTATTGAACCTCTCATAACTATCCCCTTTCAGCAAAAAAGCTTATTTTACATTTGTCTAATATTATTGTAACAGTTCACAAGTACTAAGTCAATATTATTTTATACATTTGTCAAATTTGATTTTTGAAATAACCTGATATAAAAGATATAATTATGATTTTGATTATAGAAAAAAAAGATCCCGAAACTAATCTCCGGGATCTCTTTAATAGACATTAATTATATTTACGTTTTCTAGCAGCTTCAGACTTCTTCTTACGTCTTACGCTTGGTTTTTCGTAATGCTCTCTCTTACGAATCTCCTGCTGAATACCAGCCTTTGCACAGTTCCTCTTGAATCTGCGTAAAGCGCTGTCTAAACTTTCATTATCTTTTACAATAACATTTGACATAGACTCACACCTAACCTCCCTCCAGTTGTGTATTGTGCATTTGCATCATCCAACTGTATGGGTATAATTTTTAGCACGATATCAATTATATCACAAATTTTTAATTCGTCAATATTTTTTTGTCATTATTTCTGCCACGGCGGATTTTATTTCCGCCATGACAGATTTTAGGTTGTTATAACGACTTCAACTATTATTATAAGTTAAGTTTTTATATGGAAAGATATCTAGCGGCGGCGCTTTTTCTTTATCACCAGTAATGACGTAACAACGATTGCCGCTATTGCCATAAGTATAATATAAACGGCAAGATTATTGCTGTCTCCGGTTATCGGCAGCCATCCTCCGATATTCTCTCCACAACGCTGGCATCGACCCTTATCCTTTCCCTCAGGAAGAATATGTCCGAGTGCAGCAGTTTCCTGATGTCCCGAAATATATTTACCGCAGTCCTCACAATAAATACCGGATGTGTAGCCCTTTTCAGTACATGTTGATTCTTTTGCAGGTACGTTCTTTGTATGAACATGGTTATCAGGATTCTTTGCAAGCTGCTCTATTCTTGTTTCACCACAGATACTGCATGTAAATGTCTTTGTTCCTTCCTCAACGCACGTAGGTGTACGGGTAATTGTTCCATCATCCCAGTCATGTACTATTGTCTCTGTACCGACTGTTACGTTGAATTTCACGACAGAATCAATGTTTTCAGCATCCAGTGCATCACGAACATAAACAATATAATCACCTGCTTCAAGCTTATCAAAGTCTGTATCATCAGACCATGCTTCGTTTTTGACAAGCTCTTCCACGGAAATATCTTCATCAGCCTTGCAAAGCATATATTCATACCTGCCGATATACTTACCCTCTGCCTGATTACCTGCCTCGGAATCGTAAAAGCCTCCTGTTAAAGCATCCGGGTCAAGCTTAATGCTTCCCTTATTTGTATGTCCGACATTTGTAACTGTAATAAAGTCTTCAAAGGCTTTTCCTTCTGCGAGCGAAACTTTAATTCCTTCAACATGGCATTCAGCCTTTGAAGTTCTGCTATCAGAATCAACAGCAGTTAGAACATAATCACCATTGTATGATAATGGTATTTCTCCTGAAAGCTGCTTTTGTCCTTCAATAATCCAAACAGGCACTCCATTAATCATTACAGATTTAACGGTACCGTCTGAGATATCCCAGTCAGCCTTTGAAGCACTCCATAAAAGCTTTTTCCTGTCGTCAGATATTTTCAACGAAACCTCAGGTGCCAGAATACTGTCATCGCCGATAAATTCCTTACAACGCTGACAATAACCGCTTTCCCAGCCTTCCAAAAGGATGTGTCCATATGCAGGAACCTCTTCATGTCCTGAAATATATTTTTCACAATCTTCACAGTACACTCCATCTGTATAACCGGTTTCTGTACAGGTTGGCTCTATAGCCTCAACATCTTTTACATGAACATGATTATCAGGATTAACAGGAAGAGGCACTGTCTTTGTATCTTTGCAAACCTCGCAGGTAAATATCTTTTCACCTTCATTTACGCATGTTGCTTCTTTGCTGATTTCGCCTTCGTTCCATGTATGCTTATCCGGATCCATAGGAATCACTTCTGTCTTGGTCTTTCCACAGGTCGGACATGTAAATAATCTCTCACCATCTTCAATACATGTAGGCTCTTTTGTAATCCTGCCTTCATCCCAGTCATGAACGATTTCGTCTGTACCGACAGTTACATTAAATACAGCAACTTCATCTGCATTGTCAGGCTCCAGTGCGTCACGCACATAAATAATATAATCACCGGCATCGAGCTCATCAAAAGCAGTCTCGTCAGTCCATACGTCTTCCTTAAGCACATCTGCCACTGATGCTGCTTCATCTGCCTTCAGTAATACATACTCGTACCTGCCTATATATTTTCCTTCGGCTGGATTACTTGCAGCAGCATCATAGAAGCCTCCTGTAAGCGCAGCTTCATCAAGACTTATGCTTCCCTTATTTGTATGTCCGACATTTGTGACTGAAATGAGGTCTTTAATACTCTTTCCGTCCTTAAGTGAAACCTTGATACCATTTACCATGCAGTCAGCCTTAGAGGTTCTGTTGCCTGTATCCTCAGCAATAAGACTGTAATAACCGTTGTATGACAGTGGTATTTCACCTGAAACCTTCTTCTGTCCCTTATCAATCACTAAAAGCATGCCGTTTAATGTTACGTTCTTAATTGTATCTGCTGATATATCCCAGTCAGCCTTTGAAGCACCCCACAAAAGTGCCATCATATCCTCAGAGACTGTCAATGTTACCTTAGGCGCACGAATAATATCATCACCGATAAATTCATTACAACGCAGACAATAACCGCTTTCCCAGCCCTCCGGAAGGATATGTCCATGTGCAGGAACCTCTTTATGCCCTGAAACATATTTCTTACAATCATCGCAGTAAATACCTTCTGTATATCCGCTTTCCGTACATGTAGGCTCTACCGCCTTAATCGTTCTGACATGTACATGATTGTCAGGATTTATCGCAAGTACTTCTGTTCTTGTCTTTTTGCAGATTTCACATGTAAATGTCTTTACGCCTTCACTTATACAGGTCGGCTCAGTTGTAATATCGCCATCATTCCATGTATGTTTATCCGGTTCCATAGGAATTACTTCTGTCTTTGTCTTTCCACAGGTCGGACAAGTATACTTGATTTTACCGTCGCTAATGCAGGTTGCTTCCTTTATTACCACACCTTCATCCCAGTCGTGTACTATGGCTTCCGTACCGACCGTTATACTGAAGCTTGCAACCTCCTCTGCATTGTCAGGGTCAAGAGCATCTCTCACATAAAGCAGATAATGTGATGCGCCAAGCTCATCAAAGGTGGTCTTTGTAGTCCATTCTCCATCCTTAACCATCTCTGCTATTGTTAATGCATCCTTTTCCTTCTGCAATACATATTCATATCTGCCGACATAATTTCCTGCAGCAATATCGCCTGCATCAGGGTCATAGAAGCCGCCGCATAAAGCATCAGGGTTAATGTTTATGCTGCCCTTATTGGTATGTCCTACCTTTGTAACAGATATAAGCTCTTTCTTAGTGCAGCCTTCCTTGAGTGCTACAGGTATACCACTCACACTGTAAGAATCTTCAGCAGTATTTGTAAGGGTATCCTCAGCGTGCAGCGTATAATCACCATTATAGTAAACAGGGATGCTGCCCGTAAGGTATGTCTGTCCTTCTTCAATTTCAAGAGGCATACCGTTAAATGTCACAAGCTTAACGGTTTTCTTGAAGTTGCCTGCGTTTTCTCTTAACACACTCCAATCAAGTGCTTTTCCATCTTCCGAAGGCTCAAGTGTTGCATCAAATGTATTAGTATCAATTCTGGTCATATACACAACAGTCTGTGCCCAGCGGTTTTCATTTGGTGCAGGGTCATTTGCACGGACAAGATACCAGCCGTTTCTTGCTGCCGGATATGTCTTATCTGCAAGCGGAGAAACAATATCAGAGGTAAGTCCGCCATCCGCTGCAGCTGTGATACACTCAACCGTAATAACCGCTGTGTCGCTGCCGTCTGATGCAGTAGCAGATGTCTCAATATACGCACTGTCTTTGTTATTAAAGCTTACATCATCTGTCAGAGGAACATCTGTCTGTGAACCGTTTCCACGCTTCATCAATGTCGCATCGACATCCGGCACCTCAGATGACGCTCCGTATGTTGTCTGAGTATTAAACCAGTCAACATCGATTGTATGTACCGTGCGGTTGCCAACATCATCCACAGCATCAAAGGTATATGTACCATTTTCCGTGAAGACTAAATCAACTGTCCAGAATGTATCATCCTGTTTTGTAATAGACTCAGGTATTTTACTGTTAAGCGCAACGCTTGACAGTCCCGTATCATCCATAATAAATGCCTGTAATTTTACTTCTTCTCCGTTCTCTACTGATGCTGTATCAGGGAATGAACGGCTGTAATAAATATGCGGCGCATCATCATCCTGTGCCGGAACCGGTATTCCGCCTTCATCGCTGAAGGTTTCAATCAGTCGGTCAAAGAAAGCATAGCCCGTTGAATCCACTGTGCCTGTAACAGTAACCGTAACAGTATGCGGCATGTTTTCAGGATTTTCACCAAAGTATACTGTAGCAAATTCTCCGTTCTCGTTGCCGTCACCGCCAGACGCTGAAATAGTTACAGGCTTAAAGCCTTCGAAATCACTTTCAACCTTAACCTCTCCGTCAAATGTAAAGCTTATCGATTCTGCCTGCGTCGTAAATTTAAAACTGCTTCCAAGCTTACCGTTTGACAGATTACCAAGATATGGCTCTGTACCGTCGTTACCCCATAATGGAACAATGCCATCAAATGTCCAGCCCTGTGTATTAATAAGTTCAGATGCATCATAGGCTGTACCGTCAGCATTATAGAAGGTAAAGAGAGCATTATCATTGAAAATATTTATGCCCTCAGCCGTCGGTGTTACGCTGTAAGCAATATCAAAGAAGCTGTTAGTATTTGTATCAAGAATACGGATGAATCCACTGCCCTCTCCTGACGGAGCTAAAACAAGTGTTCCGCTTCCCATACCATTTTCAAAGCTTCCGTATTTAAAGCTCTTAATTCCGAGATGCTCCTCATCCTGATGGTCTGAAAATTCCGTAACAAGTATACGCGGCTGTTCATCGCCTGTCGTATAACGTACCCTTACAGGAATTCTTAATGTATTGCCCATCGGAACTGAAAGCCTTGCCGGTGCGGTAAATACTGTGCGATGCTCCACTCCTGTCGTCCACGCATTATCCAGAGTGTTGTATTCATTATGGGTTCCCTCTGTCACTCCCATATCAGTAACCGTTATTTCATCAGCATCGCTGAAAAGCTCAATTTTAAGTGATAATCCTCCTGTGGCGATATCATTGAAGCATTCTGAAGGAACGGCAATTCTTCCTGTAACTATCTTTCCATAGCCCGGCAGTATCGTTCCTATATCATATATTCCGTCAGCCCTGCCACCTCTTAACGCTGCCTTAAGATGTACATCTGCAGTATCAAATGTTGCATTTGTTAAATCAAGCGGAGCATATACTGGTTTTCCATCTTCATCTGTAAAGCCTGTATCAAAGCTGAAGACAGCCTTTACGTTTTGTGCATCTATCGTACCTCTGTTGCCTGCCGTGAACTCCAAATCGATAACTGCATTGCCCTGCTCATCCACATCAGCAAGATTAATACTGCTATCAGCAATGCCAAGCTCGGCACAGTTATTAATTGTAAATACAGGGTCAGTTAAGGCATCAAACGGCATTCCACCTGTTTCTTTGTAATAATCAGACTCTCGTACACGTATTAAAATTTTTGTACCATCTGTCAAAGTTTCAGGAATATCAAGATAGCCCTTAAGATTCACCTGCTGTCCCGGAATAATATTCTGTGTCACCGTCCACTCTGCAAGTACGCTTGTACCTGAATCATTTTGTGCCTGAAGCGAAACCTCTATCGGCTGGTCCTTACTTCCACGGATACCGACATCACCTGTGTTTGTAAAGCCTATATTGGCATATAAGTAGGCACCTGCACTAAAATCATAAATAGGCATATCAATATATCCGTTGCCTACAGCCTGCTGTCCTACACCATAACCAATCGCATATACACCGACGCCTGCAGGAGCATTTTTGCTTCTCGGATATTCTCTTGCCGTAACTTTTTCATCCGGCACTGTTATTACCGGATACTCTGCATCTCCGGTTTCCTTTAGATATCCCATTGAACCCTGTGTGAGAACTAAAAGCGTATCAGCAGTCTGTCCAAGTGCAATCTGCGGATTTTTAAATACAAAATAGTCCAGACTTCCTTTATCATAATCCTTAAGGAGTCCGAGATATGCGTTTTCAGCATCATCCTGACTTCTGTTTTCTCTCAGATTATCCTCATATACACTCATATGGTTCATGGCAAGCATTGTTCCTGCTCCCCAGCTTCCTGTAACAGGGTCAAATTTCGTCAGCCAGAGAGCATTATCTAAAGTGCCCTCTACGCCTGAAGTATAAATTGCCGCAAGGTTTCCATTGCCGTCTACGCCGATTGTTGTCTCATTTCGTCCTGTAGCCACGTATGCTTCCGCAGAATCTTCAGCATCTGAGGTATCAGCCCTAAAGAAAGGTATAATGCTTCCGCTCTGGGCTGTGGCAATATTCTTCAACGAATCTTCTTTAATAAGATATGTTGCTCCGTTCATATCAAACAAAAGGAAATGCTCAGTATTCCCGCTCTTCAAAAGGAATGACTCTTCTTCACCAGACAAAGCATTGCCAAGGTTTGCGTTAAGGAACTGTAAATTACCGAACCACGGGTCATTTCTCTGCTCGCTGCGGACTCCATTCTTATAGACTCCGTCTAAAATGCTGTCATTATTATCAAAATCATAAAGTGTTCGCAACAGTACAGCCTTGCCCTTTTGTCCCCACTTAACTTTATCTTTTTCGACAGTAAATGTACGAAGGTAAAGTCTCTTTATCGTCAGACGATTCTCAATTTCATCTGTCTTTTCCGTTTTTGTACCGGAAGCATTTGTGTAACAGCTTTCACTTGTTGTATATGCCACGTAGTATGTACCGTCAATATCAGTTGTTTCAATATTGTCAACTGTCACGCCATCGGAAAGGCTTATAACCGATACGGGCTTTTCACCTATTGAAACACATATTTCCGAATTACCTCCGTTTACTGTCCACGCTGCTCTCTGCATGCCGATTCGCTGCTTTGCTATCTCCGAAATTGCTTCATCGCTGCTGGCTGCATCAAAACCTGTCTTTGAAAGATAATCCGCAAGCATATCGGTACGTGTTTCAATCTCGTCATCTGTAAGGTGATTTGAGCGGATATAAACCACAGCATCCGATGCAGATGCTGGAATAGCTACATTTGCGCCCGTTTTTCCGCTGACTTTAACTGCCGGAGTAAATGATTCATCTCCAGGTAAATAATACGCTGTCTTCACAACAGTATTCTTTGCAGCATTATCTAATGTTTTAAGAGTGCTTGAATCGGCTGGCTTGGCAGGCGTATCGTAGCTTACCCATGTCACATACAGTCCGCCATCGCTCTCTTTAGCGTAAAAATCAAGGTCTCCGGTGCCATCATCGGTACCATCCTCAAGGACATCCACAATAATATATGGTGTAACGTCTGTCTCATCAACAGGATTTACAAAGCCCGGCTGAACCCCTCTCATTTTAAGCTTACTGAGTACAAGCATTGTTTTATCAAGTGTGCTTTCTGCCTTCTCACGGCTTATGTGATAAAGCACATAGTTTTCATCATCTATGGTAACAACCTTGTAATCGTAGCCTGATGTCAGACCATCTGCAAGCTTCACAGCATCGGAGCTTCCTGAATAACCGCCAAGCTCAAACGGCACACTCACATCATTTGCCTGATATGCTTTAAGCATGTTAGGCTTAACCTCTTCCTGCTGCTTATAAATCGTCTGCGTATCGGCGGTATCACCCGGCAGCTTAAGCTTTGCATCATATACATTGCCCTTGCTGTCTCTCATTGATAAAACGCCAATCTGTCCGCCGTATTTGTCGCCTATTGCCGACCAACTGTGACTCCATTGGTCCTTTTTGCCATCATATTTTATCGAATAACCTATCAAATCCATGCCCTGCGAAAAGAACAGAAATACAACTTTAAATCCAAGAGCAATTGCAAATGTGGCTGAATCAAATGAATAATCTTTTTCCGACGTTGGGAAGAATGTCATTGATACACCGGCGCTAAACTTAACATAAATCTCAAATTTCATAAGCTCTACGCCGATTCCGCCCGCAACATTTACAAAGAATGTAGGGTCAAACTTAATACCACTCCAATACAAATCATAGGATTGATCTTTTATCATCGCAAGATATTTAATATCAGTATCCTCTAATGCTGACACTTTAAGATAGCATGTTTTACCATCAAGGTCATAACCATCCTTACGTACCATAGTGGCTGTTACAGTATCATCACCTGATGATTTCAAAAAGCCCATGTTTGCATTTGGAAGCTTTTTAGTGCACTCAATGTCTTCGTATAATTCCAGTCCAACCTTACCTTTGAATTTTATATTAATTGCTTTGTATTGTACCTGGAAAACATAAAATTCACCCTTATTAATTTTCAAGCCGTTTCCTGTCGCCTCGTTAGCAAACGGAGCTGTCTCAACAGTCTTCGGTTTAAATGTACCGCCC
Source organism: Lachnospiraceae bacterium (assembly GCA_017442865.1). Classification (GTDB taxonomy): domain Bacteria; phylum Bacillota; class Clostridia; order Lachnospirales; family Lachnospiraceae; genus JAFRXK01. Next base: position 34,718 of record JAFRXK010000036.1, read on the forward strand.
GATGATACACTTACGGTAATACCAACCTTTATACATATATACAATGCCGGACAGAAAACAAATCTGTGCATATACGTATACTGCAGCGTACCTTTGAAACCTCCTGAAAACTGTTTAAAAACAAACTCATTTTCTACCGGGTCATATTTGAAAAGAATTGCAGCTGTAACCACCAGAATAGCATTAAAGCCCTTTGATGTATATTTACCCTGCTCGACAGCATCTGAATAACTGTCATCAGAATACAATAATCCTTCCGGTCCAAAATAAATATTTTTACAGTTTTCAAACTTTTTTAAATTGTTTTTTATTGAATCTATCGGGCCTTTGACTCCTTTTCCCTGTTTCCACGATGCAATAGGAATTGAAAATGAAACAATATGCTCAAGTCCGTTATATGAATAACTTATGAAATCATATGGCATATCTCCAAATCTTGACTTTGGTATCTTTGTATTTAAATTAATATTAAACTCTGACATACTGCTTCCACTATCATCCATGTCAAAGCCACCGTTTGCAGCCTCATTACCGGAACCCACCTGTGACAGATAAGACGCATCCGGTGTCGTATTGTTTGAGATGAGCGAGGAACTCTCTGGCTTTGGCTTGTTTTTATCCGGATTAGCTATCATCTGATCCATAGAAACAACCTGCTGCTGTACGCACAAGGCAATCGTTGAGTTGCCGACAAAAGAGCCAAGATATCCGTTAAGATTTGCTATATCGACATCACTCATTACAAACTTTCCGCCCTCAATTCTTGCTTCTCTAGCTAAAGGAATACTGTGTCCCGCTAAGGAATTTTCAATGAATATCGGTTCTGGACTGTCATATGGATAAAGCAGATTACCCTGATAATCAGGATTCCATATATACTTTTGAACTTTATCAACCATAACAGGCTCTACCGGGCTTTTATCTCCACCCAGCGGAACATCTACATATTGTATTGCACTGGCATTTGCACCAAACATAGGATGTCTGTCAGAAGTATAGAGACCTTTATTATTTTTGCCGCTTAATATATATCGATAATCCTGCAGCTCATCTGTAAGCTTGGCATATCCCTCCGGGTCAGTAATACTAGTTGACAACGCCGGAATTACCTGTGCGGTAAGTCTCTCGTTGTGCGGTTCAGGAGCAAGTGCACGTGGTGTCATGGTATAAAACACCTTAAGATACATCTCGCCTAATTCACCATCTTCATTTTTAGTGTAATTAAAAAGTGTTTCAGTGTATTCCTTATTAGGGTCAAGAAACATCAGGAATTCGTCCCTGCTTCCCTCATCTATTATGAAATATCCCGTTTTTGTATCATATTTTCCATCAATTCTACCATTGGCATCTCCATCCCAGTAAAGGCCAACAGAGTCAATGGAAGCACTCATAATTGAAGATGCACTAAGATAATCCTTGTTATAATAAATGAATGACAGATTTGCTAACGAAAGGTCAGAAACCCTCAGCCATATTGTAGAATCTCCAAAATACATCCTTCCGTTAAATAAAATTCTGTCCTCATGATTACGGTTAAAGTTAATCCACTGAATATTTTCAGGAATATTTTTTCCCGATATCACAGCTCCGTCACGTGAATAATTGCTTAAAGCCACCTGTGTTATTTTTGTTTCATAATGCGGCGCCTCTTTTGTAAAAGCAGAATAACCAATCGTAATCTCACCCTTGCCGGAATTCCAGAAAAGTGCTTCTGCATCACTTATCTTGTCAGTGTCGATTGAAGAAAGTGTATTGCCGTCTTCATCACGCATATGTTCCACTGATGGTGTCAGGTCAATTTTAAGGTTTTGTTTTCTTGTCATTACAATATTGATAGTATATGTATCCTCAAGCTCTGATTCATTTATACCGTTCCATAACATCGTCACGGTATAATCATCAGTATCTCCCTGGCGTTTAATCTCAGCATTTACAATAGAGCCGTCAGAGCTTGTCAGATAAACTGCTGCCGAAAGCTCCTCACCCTTGTACGGAAAATAGCTTGCCGTCTTGTTCAACGAAACTTTTAATTTACTTCCTACATAAAGTTTTCCGCCCCATGTAACACCACTCTCTTTTTCAATAAGCTCAACTGTAGGCTTCATTGAAGCATATACGCCCGAATCTGTTGTAAGCATTGCTGCTCCATCCGGTGCTGTACAAATGTTGAGTCCGTCTGATTCTCCGTCATTTGCGGTGTGAATCATAAGATTTAAGTTGCCGGAAAACTCTCTTCGCGTTAATTCACCAGTGGTTATGGTACATGATGCATCATCATCCGAACCATGCGCATCATATTCAGACAAACCAAGTACAAGCGAATTTACGCCGGAATCCATCGACCAATCCGAGAATAATGTACCTGTAGAATGATAACTGAGATTCCAGCTGGGATATGAGCCGCTTAAGTTATAACCACAGTCCGTATAAGCATATCTTGATCCATCTGACTTATTTATAGCTGCCCAAGGATATACAAATTCTGCCCCATACCACATACATGACCAGTCGCTTGCCCACTCTGGATTATATTTATAGCTACCATAAAAGCTCTCGTACATCTGTGCCATATTATCTATTTTAAGAGTAGCTGTAGCATTTTCATCATCCGAAAGCATCCAGCCTTCTCCCGTCGCTTTACCTTTTGACCATGCAAGACCTTCTTCCACAACATCATAATACTTTGTCCAGTATTTATTTTCATAATCCTCGATATCACGTGAAAATCCCAGTCTGCCATAGAAAAAGCTTCTAAGCGGACCTCCGCCTGTTGTACCGTCCATACCAGCAATCTGTGCATTAATCGGTTCAGCAGCATCAGTCTGTTCTCCGCTTACTGCTTCAGGTGAAATATCGACTACACTTTTGTCAAGCTCTTCTGTGTTCTCTGATATGTCTATCGCTTCCGGGTCACTGAGCATTGTTGCAAGGTTTGTATCCTCTCCTTCTCCCGAATTATAAAGATTAATAACAGCCTGAGTCTGTGTCAGAGCGCCTATTTCATTACTATCTCCCTTAATTCCCGTAAGCGTCAGAATAAATGATTTTTCTTCGTCATCAGCCATTCCGTTATCAATAAGAGGGACACGTATAACCTGCTCCATGGCATCACCATAAAAAGACATTTCTCCTGAAACGGCCTCATAATCAACGCCCTTTTTCGCTGTATCGTCTGAGCTTTCGTATGTAACAGCAACCATCGTCTGATTTCCGCCTGTACGTCTAACGGTAACGTCCACATACCCTTCTGCCTTATCAGCCTTAACCTCTGTCACATCAAAACCTATCTCAAACGGTTCAGGTGCATCATTGTCTACCGTGGAAAAAATGATTGTATTTGCTGTATCATATACGCTTCCGCCTTCGCAGTCAGTAATAATAAGGACTCCCTGCCTGATACACTCTGAAATATCATCCTCAGGTGCACTGATGCGTATTGACTTCATCGACTCACCATCTGCAAATGTAAGGTATAAATCATATGCAAGATACGGGTCATTTTCATCAGCTACAAGCTTTGTATAACTCTTTGGCGGATTAAGGTCCAGATTATCCGGCATCTCAGGAAGCACTTCCTCCTCAGGCTTCTCATATACAACACCCTTTACGGAGTCTGTGCAATAATATGTATTATCCCTATAATAAATACATCTGAAGTCAGCAGCCTCATAATCTTCTTTTGAAATGGTAAATGTATCCTCAACAGCGCCCAAAACATCCTTCCAGCGTTTCCCTTCAAGTATCTGCCACTGAAATTCATCTGCTTTTTCATTAAGCGCAATAATGTAATCTTCACCATTCTCGCTCTTGCTAAGCACAGCACCGGCAGGCTCGCCGTCAGGTCTTTTACCGACAGGCTGATACTGTGCAATCGGCAATGCATCCTCTACTTCGATGATAATATCATCCGTAGATGATGCAGTCGAATATCCATACTTGTCCTCCCCCACAGGTACAAGCACAGGAGAATAGCGCACAATAGCTGTAGCGCGTCCCAGTGTGCCGCCAAGGCGATACAAATTAATATTCAATGTATCTTTGCCTTCCTCAACCACCGCCTCGCTTACATCAAAAGCGAAGGTTCCATACTTGAACGCCTCATTCCAGTCATCAGACACTTCAATCGTCCCGCTGTCTGTATTAAGCACTTCAGGCATACCGTCATCATTATCAGCTTTAACATGCGGTGTAAGTCCATCAAGCGGAACTGCTCCCGTTATAATGAACATACTTAAGAACACCGCCAACACCCTTTTAAGCACTTTCATTTAATTTCCTCTCTTTCTTTTTATCTTAAGCTCTGCACTTTGCGTCAGGCTTAGAATTTTATCTATAAGTCAAATACCAAGCAGCAAGCTATGTGGCATGACTTAGCTTTTTTTTAATTTGTGCGCCCAAAATGAGCGGGGTATTGACCTCGCGGCAGTCGCCAAATGTACGAGAAGGCTCGTCAGCCTGGCACGTTGCTCGCGGGAATAAAAAAACCGGCATGAATGCATTATTCCTTTATAAATCCAGTCATAATAATTCGAGTCTCAAAAGGAAGTTTATACACCATGCCCTTTTTATAATTGTATATCATCTTCAGTTGAAAGGGAAGATTGTTTTATAATAAAAATCATATTTAAAGCGTTTTTATTTCCGCAACTGAGAAGCCGGGCGTACGAGCCTGCTCGTACATTTGGCGGCTGCTTTTATACTTTAAAAGGGCACTCCTCAAATATAATGGCTCTAAACTTTACTTGGGGGTAAGGTTTAGAGCCAGCTTCATTTTTTATAAAAAAAAGTAGGCATAGAAGTCATATTCCTTTATAATTAAATCACCACAAAATAACGAAAGGAGACTTTGCTATGCCTAATAATAAT
>JAFRXK010000037.1 GCA_017442865.1 Lachnospiraceae bacterium
CGAGCTTCCGCGGGCTCGTTGCTTTTAATTTCGCGCGGACGGGGCGACTGCCCGAGCTACGAGACCTGCCACCGGCAGCTCTCTCCGCACGCTTGGCGACCGAGCGGCTTCGCCGCGAGCTTCCGCGGGCTCGTTGCTTTTTATTTCGCGCGGACGGGGCGACTGCCCGAGCTACGAGACCTGCCACCGGCAGCTCTCTCCGCACGCTTGGCGACCGAGCGGCTTCGCCGCAAGCTTCCGCGGGCTCGTTGCTTTTTATTTCGCGCGGACGGGGCGACTGCCGCGAGCTTCCGCGGGCTCGTTGCTTTTATGATTCTATTTGTATTCTTTCATCTTCTCAACATCCTCTTCCGTACACTCTTTATCGCTGTACCTCGCCTTGTAATACAAATCAATAAACTCCTGCGAACCCTCGCCACTAAGCTTCGCAAGAATCTTCTGCTCTCTCGGCGTGGATGCCTTCGGTATGGAATCGCTCTTTTTCACTCTTGACTTTATTGTCTTTTTATAAATCTTTCTTATCAGCTTCGATGGTCTGTCATCCAGCTTCTCCTGTCCCTCTGCCTTTTCGACCTTCTGAACACTTTCCTTATGCTTTGGAATTATATATTCCTTGATATCTCCATCTCTTGGACTGATACTGAGCGCTTTTATTATTCTGACAACAATCAATGCCACCAGCGCTACCGCCACAAGGCTCATAGCTCCAAATAAAATCTTCAGGAACAACGGAAAAGCTCCGCCGACATTATCCAGCAAAACTCCTCCACCCTCTTCAGGCTCTATTTCAATCTCTTCCTCTATCATGAACTTAGGCATATCAGGCTCTGCTGTTAACCATCGGATAACACTCATCAACGGATACCTCAGGTAATTTAACAACGGCGTAAACAATAATGAACTGACTGTAGCAACAATAATAAGTATTCCTACCAGCATAATTGTAATCAGATGATTTGAATTTTTTATCTGTGAAGCAGGAAGAAATGATGTTCTTCTGTTTTCCCAGATAAAATCATCTGCTCTCTTTATATTTTTATATATAAACATTGCCATAATATATATTGCCTGACAGACATAATACACAACAAGAAGCTTCTGGCTGTCGGCGAGCCAGATGCACACTCCGGCGAAAAGCAAAATGCCTGCAAGCAATCCGCTCGGCACTTCTATATCATATTTTCTGACATATCCTATTATCATGCTATGAATAGACAACACTATAGCTGCGAAGAAATATTCCATTCCCATAATTCCGCCAACAATCCAGAACAATCCCACATATAAAAGTATCGTCCCGAAAAACAGCCAGCCCTTATGTATACGCCTTCTTAAGTAATACATACCTATCTCAGAAGCAATTACCATCAGGAGCATATAAATATTCATGCAGTCTTCTTCTGCAAACAGATACCATATAAGTGTTATTATTGAAAATAAAAATGCACTGTGGCAGATACATTCCAATACGCAAAGTTCGATGCTTTTTTCTCTTACTTTCATATCACATCTACCTCCACAAAACTTATATCTCCTTCGGATTCAAATTTCTCAAAAAACCTTGTACACGGCACTATCCATCTTGTATACGACAGCTTGCCCGACAGTTCATTGAAGACATTTTTAGTGCTGTCCAGCGTATTCGCTGAAATCATTACATATACTGAATTAACATCGTCATCATGCTCAGCAGCTATTTCCGAAAATGCTCTTATTTCACAGTTAAGGTTTATCCTTGCCAATGTCCTAAGCGCATTTGTAATAAATGCATTTCCTGCGCCGAAATCCAGATGGACTTCTTTACCGGTAATGACATCCCTTGCATTTGTGTACACACATGTGGAAATACCCTTTGCCGAGAACCATTCAAGCAATGTTCTTGCCATTCTGATACTTTCCTCCTGAAGTGCATCCTCACCATAGCATCTTGCCTTCTCCAGATTAAGAAGTATGACCGCCGACTGCTTTGTAGTATCAAAATACTGATTTACCTTAAGCTCGCCGGTCTTTGCTGAAGCATTCCAGTTTATCTTTTTTATATTGTCATATGTCTGATACTCTCTTATCCCTCTGAATTCAAACGGATCCTCATACATAGTACTGTTAATAAGCGTCTGTCCCACAATCTGACGGAAAGGTATTTTCAAGCTTTCAGAATATTCTGACCTTGCCGGAAAAACATATATTGAAATGTCACACGGCATAGTTATCATTTCCGAGCTAAGGAACATTAAGTCATATGCAATAACATCCAGCGATTCAACAGGATAATATCCTCTTTTACTTCCGGTAAATCTGCTCTTTCTTGTTACTCTCTGATACGACATCAGCGTAAAAACATGGCGCACATATACATTATCACTGACAAATGAATTTTCATTATCAATAAGACTGATACCCTTGCCGATTTTAAATTTAAACAAAACGGACGGAAGCGGCATAAACTTTCTGTTCGTGATTTTAATAGTCATGCTGCTTTCTTCGCCCTCATTTATTTCCTTGTCATCGAACCACATTTCAGCTTCAAGATTTTCATTCCACTTGTTCTCGCTGAAACTACGTTTTATATAATAACGCTGTCCGACTACAACAAGGAACAGACCGATAAGTGCTGCAACTATTATCATTCTAACGCTCCCATTCTTCAGTAGGTACTTCTATAGTTTCTAAAATATTTCTCATGATTTTTTCGGTCTCGCTTACAGCGCCATGTCCTCCCTGAAGTACAAGCCTGTGTGCCAGTACAGGCACAGCCAGTTCCTTGATATCCTCAGGAATTACATACCTTCTTCCATTAATCATAGCGTATGCCTGAACAGCCTTTAAAAGAGCAAGCGTTCCTCTTGGACTTACACCGTTTATAACATTTTTCCAATGTCTTGTGCTTTCAACTATTCTTTGAATGTAGTCAATCAGCACCTCATGTACATATATTTCAGGATAGGTCTTTCTCAAATACAAAATGTCTTCCCTTGATACCACCGTCTCCAGCTCCTCATAAGGATTTTTGTTTATGAATCTTTTCATAATTTTCTTTTCTTCATCAGGAGTCGGATAACCCATTGAAAGCTCCATTAAAAATCTGTCCATCTGGGCTTCCGGCAGTGGAAATGTTCCCGCTGTCTCAATAGGATTCTGCGTTGCTATTACAAAAAACGGCTCATCAAGCCTTCTTGTAACGCCATCAACAGTAACCTGCTTTTCCTCCATACACTCAAGCAGACTTGACTGTGTACGTGGTGTTGCCCTGTTTATCTCATCCGCAAGCAGAATATTGCAGAAAACAGAGCCCGGATGAAATGTAAATTCTCCTTCCTTCTGATTAAACACATTAAGTCCCGTTACATCTGACGGAAGTAAATCCGGTGTAAACTGTATTCTTCCGAATTTCATACCTAATGACCTTGCAAGCGACTTTGCAAGCATAGTCTTTCCGGTACCCGGAACATCCTCCAGTAAAACATGTCCGTCAGCAATAATTGCTGTAATAATATACTCTGTAATTTTATCCTTGCCAACAATAACGCTTCCGACATTGTCTTTAATTTTTAACACAATCTCTTTAATCTTTGCCTCTTCCATAAAACTCTCCATTCTCATTATTATATATTTTTAACTACAATCAGCGTTTATTATATAATATTTTTCCTGTTTTTACAAGTGTATTTATTCTTTTTGAATACAATTTAAAATATTTAGCATTTATAATGTTTGTTTATAAACGCTATCTACAGGAATATACTTTTCCATATTCTTTAGTCAGAGGCTGCTCTATATATACGTTGCGGGCAGGAACAATTCTTGTTCCTGCCCGCAAATCAATTAATCTTATATTACGTACAAAGATAAGCATCTAATAGTTTGCTGTAATGCCTATGCCTCTTACTATGATGTAGCGCCTGTAATCTCACCCGAAGGTGCGATTGTGAATACTTCCCATGCACCTCCTACGCTGTCACGGTCTGCCACAAGTACTGCATTGTTATTAAGGTCGCATGTCACATACTTTCCACTTGATACCGACTTTATTGAATAAGTTGAGTCTCCAAGCGGCCTTATATCAAATTTCTCGGTATTCCCGATTGATGAAGCCTGCGCAATAAGTGTCTTTGCAGTTGTCTCACTTAAATACTTGTTGTTTGCCATCGACAAAAGTGATACTGTACCGTCATTGTTCCACACTATCTTAAACTGCTCCCACTCCTGTGCGTTTCCCTGTGTTCTTGCAACAACAGGGTCATTTCCATAGTTCTCTGCGCATGCAAGCAGATTATTTGCAGACGCCTTTATTGCATATGTCCTGTCATCATTTCCAAAGCTGATTGCAGGATTTGTTGCAGCCTGGGTTGTCTCATCCTCTTCCTCGCCGAATTCTATGAAATTATCATTTGCGGTTTCAGGCTGTGTCTGTGGTGCCTGTGTTTCCGGTGCCTGTGTCTCTGGTGCCTGTGTTTCCGGCTCCGGGGTTGTTCCCATGCCTGCAAGCTCAATCCAGTTGATTGCATAGCCTGCTGCTCCCGCTGCCTCAAGCTTTAATGTGTGGTTTCCTGCTGTAAGGTTTACTACAGGTCCCTCAAATGTCTGGAAGGTTGCAAATGAGCCTGTGCTCTGGATATCTACTGTTCCGGCAAGCACTCCGTCTACATATACGTTCATAACC
>JAFRXK010000038.1 GCA_017442865.1 Lachnospiraceae bacterium
ATTTGAAGAGTGCAACGGCGTAGATACAGTTGTACGTGAAACAAAGGTTGACACAGCAATTGTTAACAATATCAACAATGGCGATACAATGACATATGTTGTTAATGTAGCAGAGGCAGGCGAGTACAGATTTGATGCTGTTGCAGCAAGCCCGAGAGCATGGACAAGCATTATAAGTCTCAATGAAGACGGACAGGAGCTTGCAAGAGCAGAAATCACAAGCACAGGCGACTGGAATGTATTCAATACATTTGAGGGCTCAACAGTATACCTTACAGAAGGTACACATACATTTGTGCTTAAGGCAGTTAAGAGCGGCTTCAACCTTGATAAGTTCACATTAACAAAATAATTGTTCAAGAACATATTTAAGGCTGCAAAGCGGAATAATTGTTTTAGATAATTAAATATAAGGGTGGTACATTATGGGAGCTTCCTGTGGTGTATCACCCTTTAATTATGAGACTTATGAAAAAAAGAAGACCAAAAGAAAGGCTCTAAATTCTACTTTATTACGTAAAATTCAGAGCCATATTTATCGGTTATTTAATCTTTATCAGATTCACGTCATTCACAAGCATCTCAACAAGCTCCTTTGTAGGAGGCTTTGTACCTATGGTAGTACAGGCACCTGCTGAAGCAGCAATAGAAAGCTTGCAGGATTCTTCAAACGAAAGGTTATTGTCAAGACCGTACGCTAAAGCACCTATCATGGCGTCGCCTGCGCCTACCGTGGAGTTGGTGTGGACTTCTATACCCGGACTGTAGTATACCGTATCACCATTGATGAAATATGCTCCGCGGCTTCCGCAGGATATAACTGCGATTTTTGGACCATTGTTGATGATGCTTTTGCCCTTTTCAAGCAGCATGGCATCGTCAATGTCCTCATCTATTCCCAGATATTTTTTTAATTCCAGCCTGTTAGGCTTCACTATAAAAGGCTTTGCCTTAATTGCTTCAGCTAAAAGCTCGCCGTCAGCATCTACAAAGACTTTTGCACGTTTTTTCTTAAGCTTGCGGATAAGCTGACCGTATATTGACGGTGAAATCTTATTTGGAATACTTCCCGAAAAAACAAATATATTGTCCGGTGAGGCATAGCCTTCAAGCTTTTCGCACAGCTGTTCAAGCTCGGAAGGTAAAATGTCCGGTCCGGGTTCGTTCAGCTCTGTTACAAGATTGCCATTTGATTTGTCGATGATTTTTGTGTTGGTTCTTGTCTCACCCTCAATAAATACAAAATCGTGCTTTATATTAAGCTGTGTCAGGGAGAGACCAATCATCTTTCCGGCATCACCGCCAAGAAAACCTGTAGCAATAGTATCACCGCCGAGTGCATGAATGGTTCTCGACACATTAATTCCCTTGCCTCCCGCATCCTGAATAATATTCTTAACGCGGTTCAGTTCGCCTATACGCAGATTATCAACATCTGCGGTTTTATCAATGGCAGGATTCATAGTAACTGTAATAATCATAAAATCTCCATTCCGCTGCCGGAGGACAGCATAAAATCAATATGAAACCGCAACTTAAATCAAAAAACTTTCAATGGCATCCGTCACAGGCTGCTCTGATGAGGCATGGTCGCCATCTGTAAAAATGCGATTTTTAATCATTTGCATAGAAGCGTGCGTTATCTTCTGGATATATAATATCATATATTTATGATTGTTTAAAGGAAAATCAAAAAAATACTAGACTAATTTGACGTTTTGTGAGAAAATACAAATTAGATATGGTTTGATGGTAAGTATTAATAGCGACATTATGTTTGATTAGTGATTGCGGCTTCCATTTGCCATAGTAATTTCAAAAAGATAAATTTGAAAGGAGTTTTAACATGATTTATTCAAGAGAAGTAGAAGAAATGTGTCCAGTAGCTCAGGGCGTTCATCATGGCGCAGCTCCGATTCCGGAGGAAGCAAAGTGGGTTCAGGCAAAAGAAGTTAAAGACATTTCCGGTTTTACACATGGTGTAGGCTGGTGTGCTCCACAGCAGGGCGCATGTAAATTGTCACTCAACGTAAAGGATGGTATCATTCAGGAAGCATTAGTTGAGACAATCGGATGTTCAGGTATGACTCATTCTGCTGCTATGGCATCAGAGATTCTTCCTGGATTAACAGTAATGGAGGCATTAAATACAGACCTTGTTTGTGATGCAATCAATACAGCCATGAGAGAATTATTCTTACAGATTGTTTACGGACGTTCACAGTCTGCATTTTCAGAGGATGGACTTGCTGTAGGCGCAGGTCTTGAGGATTTAGGAAAGGGCCTTCGTTCACAGGTTGGTACTATGTACGGTACACTTAAGAAGGGACCACGTTACTTAGAGATGGCAGAGGGTTATGTAACAGGTATCGCTCTTGACGCTGACGACCAGATTATCGGCTACCAGTTCGTTTCACTTGGAAAGATGACAGACTTCATCAAGAAGGGTGATGATCCTAACACAGCATGGGAGAAGGCAAAGGGCCAGTACGGTCGTGTTGACGATGCTTTAAAGAGTATCGATCCA
>JAFRXK010000039.1 GCA_017442865.1 Lachnospiraceae bacterium
ACGAACACGAGCACCACCATCACCACCACCAAGATGACGAACAAGAGCACCACCATCACCACCATCACCATGACGACGATGATGACTGCTGCTGCGGACATGACCACCACCATCACCACCATCATCATCATGCAGATGACGTATTTACAAGCCTTGGCATGGAGACTCCTCACAAGTATACGCATGAAGAGCTTGAGGCAGCGTTAAAGGCGCTTGCAGAAGGCAATGATTACGGAACAATTTTAAGATGCAAGGGCATTGTACCTTCAACCGGCAGCGAATGGTATCATTTCGACCTTACTCCGGGCGAATACGAGATTCGTACAGGCGCCGCCGAATACACAGGCCGTCTCTGCGTTATCGGTACAGACCTTAAGGAAGCCGAAATCAAGGAGCTTCTTCACATTTAATAATAAATACACTCCGGTCAGAAAGGAGGACTAAAGGCGCTTTTGCGGCTTTAGCAATAATATGAGACGAGAAAAAGACATTTATGTTTATTTATTCTTTGGTTTTCTGGAGAGCGGCAAGACCACTCTTATCCAGGACACCATACAGAATCCCGATTTCAACAACGGCAAAAAGACCCTTCTTGTGGTTTGTGAGGAGGGTATAGAAGAATATGACCCGAAGATTCTTGAGAAGAGCAGGACCGTGCTTGAGATTATGGAGGATAAATCAAATCTTACGGGAGACTATTTCAAGGCATTGCAGGAAAAGCACAATCCGGACAGGGTTATCATAGAATACAACGGCATGTGGATGCCGGACGAGCTGTTTGACCTTGACATGCCGAGAAACTGGATGCCGGTTCAGGCTATTGCCACGGTAAATTCGCAGACCTACGAGCTTTATATGAACAATATGCGTTCAATTATGATGGAGCATTTCAAATGCTGCGACACGATTATTTTTAACCGCTGCTTTAAGGATATGAACCGCACCGCCATAAGAAGAACCATAAAGGCAAACAACAGGGCGGCATCTATATTATATGACGCAACTGATGTGGATTTTGATGAGGATTCTGAGGATGAGCTTCCTTATGACTTAAACGCCGATATCATTGATATCAACGAGGATGATTACGGCATCTTCTATCTGGATGCGAGAGATTATCCCGACAGATACAAGGGCAGGACAGTGCGCTTTAAGGCAATGGTTCACAAGCTTCCACGCCTCGGCAAGACATATTTTGTACCGGGCCGCCACATTATGAACTGCTGTCCTGAGGATATCACCTTCTTCGGTTTTGTTGCAACCTCTCCTATGGCTTCAGTTCTTCGTGAAAAGGACTGGATTATCATAACCGCCAGAATCGAGTACGAATACTGCAAGGCTTACAAGGGCGAGGGTCCTGTGCTTTATGCGCAGAATATTGCCGGAGCCGAGGCTCCTGAGGAGCCGGTGGTTTACTTCACCTAAACAAATATATTTAAAACCGGTAATTTATTTATACTTAAATCATAATTTATTTGGAGATACCGTGTAGCAGATGACTATTACATCATCTGGTGCAATGGTACCTCTTATTATTTATATAAAATCCAAAAAGTCTGCAGTCCGTTTCATTATTTTAACGGCTATTTTTGCTCAATTCACCTAAACATACAACTAAAAGCATAACAAGGTCATTCATTCTTAATATATAAGAATATTATTTAGACATATGTATAAAAACCTGTTGACATCTATGCGCCATTATGTTACATTTGTTTTAATAAAATTTCATACATATTAAGATTATATTATAATTGTTACAGGAGGTACAAAATTTATGCACGCAAAATTCTTATTAGCAGTATCAACAATGTTACTTTTAATAGTTTTATTTTCAGTACCAATCACAGCATATGCAAAAACCCCCAGCAACATTTATGATTATCCCAATACTTACCAAAATACTAAAAACGATTTAAGCAACCTCTTGGGAGTTGCCACAACCCAGCTCGGATACCACCGGCATTCCGGTACCGATACAAAGTATGGTATCTGGTATGGAACAGTCTGCAATTTTCCTTCTCTTTTCGATGATAACTGGTGTGCGATGTTTTTAAGCTGGTGCTGCAACGAAGCCAATGTCCCGGATGATGTCATTGCAAGATTCTATCGCTGCAGCGAAGGTGCCGCATGGTTTAAGCAAACCGGCAGATGGAAGGCACCCGCAGGATATATTCCTAAAACAGGTGACATTATATTTTTCCGTAACGGCGGCAGCTCAAATATTAACCATGTTGGCATTGTAACCGGCTCTGATGGTGTTAATATTACTACAATAGAAGGAAATCATTCAGAGAGCGTTGAACGTGTTACTCATTCATTACAAAGCTCACTAATAGCCGGCTATGGAACCCCGGCATACCGAAACACTTCCGTCAGCAGCACATCAGACTCATTCTCTGCGTACAGATTATACAACTATTCTACAGGCGAACACTTTTTCACGGAACAGGAGGCTGAACGTGATTCGCTTGTAAGATCAGGCTGGAAGTATGAGGGAGTAGCGTGGAAAACCGTAAAGTCATCTGTCGGAACCCCTGTATATCGTCTTTACAACCACGTTACAAAAGACCACCATTATACCACCAGTAAAAGCGAGAAAAACCTGCTGGCAAACGCCGGCTGGCTTTACGAGGGCATAGCCTTTTATGTTGCAAAAAGCGGAGAAGAAGTCTACAGACTATACAACCCTCAGGCGTATACGGGCATTCATCACTTTACTGCGAGCAAAGCAGAAAGAGATCTTCTTATCAGCTCAGGCTGGGTTTACGAGGGTGTAGTGTGGTATACCAACTAATTTTACATAAGCTTTATAGTCCTGTCTGACGGACTTAACCTGGGAGGCGCATCAGCCGGGCTGATGCGCCTCCCGGTATTTTTTATTTATTAGACAAATGTAAAAAAGTTATTGACATCCGCTTAGGTCTATGGTATTTTATTATTAGACATTTGACTAATTCAAAACAGGCAATATTAATCACATGGTAAAAATCAGTGATGAAAACTCTGCTGGACTTAACAGCATCATCACTAAAAATATAATTAAAAGGGAGGAACTAAAATGACCAGAAAAAATTTATTCAAAACCTTTATTGCAGGTATACTCTTGGTATCACTTGCCGGCACAACCGCATGTAAAGGATGTTCAGTTGTATCAGACCAGTCAGGAGAGACTGCAACATCCGAGGAAACAACAAAAGCTGCCGAAACACAGGCTCCTGAAACACAGGCTCCTGAAACACAGGCTGCCGAAACACAGGCTCCTGCTGATGAAGTAACCATTAAGCTTGGCATTTATCCGCAGGAAGGCAGTGATGAAGAGCTCTTTGCACTTCATGACGGCTATATAGCACAGTTAACCGTTGACAATCCTAATATAAAGATTGAGAAGGCGCCTTACACCTACGCTGTTGACACATTTGTACCGTTAGCAGAGTCAGGCAACTGCCCGACAGTTTTTGAAACATGGTACACTGAGCCTAAAAAGCTTATCTCAGGCAAATATATAAGAGATATTACAGATATCCTTAATGAGCGCGGATGGCTGGATAAGATGAATCCTTCTGTTCGCAAGCTTCTTTCGGACGAAAACGGCAGAGTTTACGGCGTTCCGCGTGACGGCTATGTACTTGGACTTATGGTAAATGTTGATATGTTTAAGGCGGCAGGCCTTGTTGATGAAAATGGTGTTCCGAAGTATCCTGCAACATGGGATGAGCTGGCACAGGATGCAAAGCTTATCAAGGATGCTACAGGCCAGGCTGGCTTCTGTCTTCTTGCCCACGATCTTGGCGCCGGATGGCATTTTTCAAATATTGCATGGAGTTTTGGAGCAAAATTAGTGACATGCAATGACGATGGTACTTATACTTACCATCTTGATTCAGATGAAGCTGTCGCTGCAATGGAATTTGTTAAATCACTTAAGTGGGATTATGATGTATTAACAGATGATCCACTGGCAGAACACTGGGATACAGGCTTTGAGAATATTGCAGCAGGCACAGCCGCTATGTACATTGCAGCAAATGACGCAGTAAACCAGCCTGTTGAAAAAGGACTTAATATCGATGGCTTTGGTCTTGGCGCTATGCCTGCCGGACCTGCCGGAGCATATGGCTTAAGCGCTGCTACATTTTATGCTTTTTCAGCCGATGCTACAGATGAACAGGTCAATGCTGCTCTTGATTATCTCGTATTAATGGGTAAATCTCCGATTGCTACAGAAGCGGTAAAAGCGGGTATACTCGACGCTGCAAAACAAAATAATGAAGCCGGTATTCCTGTTATCAGGTCTGTATCAGGCTGGAACAGCCCTGAAATCGAAGCCGCCGAAACAGAAGCTATCCAAAAATTCGGCAACGTCAACGAAGCACTATACTCTTCATATTTTGACTTTATAAAAAATGGCAACATTAAGGCTGAAGAATCGGGACATACAAGCACTATGTACGGCGAGCTTACAGTAGTTATCCAGGAGGTCCTTACAAACAGGGATGCTGATGTCGCAGCTCTTATGAAAACAGCAAACGAAAACTGTCAGTCAGATTTTCCGCTTTGGACTGAGCGATTAAATTTTGATTAATAATCAACCGCAAAAAGCAAGTATCTTAGACAATCGTATAAAAAATATTGACAAACCGGCAGACTAATGCTAATCTAAAATTAGACTATTGTCAAATTTATTTTACTGATTTTATTAAAAATTATATGCATACACACAAGGGGGAGGTGAATGTTTCATGAGTATCTCACTAAGTATTTTGCAGACCATACTTCTGACAAGCGCAATTATTCTTGTCGTATGGCTCGCAAACAATGCATTGGGAAGCAGAACCGGCTACCGCTGGCGCAAGATACTGTGGCTTATCCTTGCCTTAAGACTCTTACTTCCGGTACCGCTTAATATTACAAGCCTTGTTCCGCAAGTAAGCAGACTGGAGGTGAACCTCCCTATTGCACCACAGGCGCCATTACGTTTTTTTGAAAGATTTAATATCGGAGGTATTAACAGTCCTGATGTGCCCAGTCCGGTCACCGGAAACACTCCGGACAACATATCAGACAATACAAACGACAATAATTCTTCTCAAGGCATTAACCCGACGCAGAACACAGACAATCCAGCAGCCAATTCTTTTGATACCGGCATTAAAGCATTTGTTTTTAAGACATTTTTCGGAAGCTTCGCTTCACTTTTTGCAGCTATATGGGCAATAGGATTTGCAGCTATTGCGATTATGAGATTAATTCAATACAGCCGCTTAAAAAAACATTTACTTAAAGAATCAACTATTGATACGAATGAGACAGTTTACAGGCTGTTAAAAAAGAGAGCTGCTGCCACAATGGACGCTGTCTGTATAGAGTTTGGAATCCAGAAGCCTCTTGAAATTATTATTTCAGAAAGCCTGAGAAGCCCGATGCTTTTTGGATATTCTAACACAAGGCTGCTTTTACCTAAGAATAATTATAACGAAAAGGAGCTCGACTCTATATTAAGACACGAGCTCACCCATTATAAAAACAGGGATTTGTGGTACAAGCTTCTGATGCTTTTCACCTGTGACCTTTACTGGTTCAACCCATTGCTTCGGCTTATGAAAACAATGGCTTATCAGGACGTGGAATGCATCTGTGACGACAGGGCGACAAAATATATGAACCTTGAAGCCAAACGAATTTACTGCACGTCAATCCTAAGAACCATGACAGGGGCAAAAAACAGCCACGCCTTTACCACTCAGTTTGCATGCGGCAAGAGGGCCGCAAGACACCGGCTTGAGAATATACTCTCTATCTCGAACAGAAAGCTTGGAGCATCAATATTATGCGTGCTGCTTGCCATACTTATTACCGGAACAGCCTGCATTTCCTTGAAGATTTCCTCAAGAACCGGCGGTACCGCTGCAGATGCGGGCAATTCTGAAACCGCCGCTGAAAAAGAGGATATTGAAACAGAGTGGGATTCAAACCAGCCGGCAACTCTAAAGCTTGGTATTTATCCTACAGGAAACGATGGGGCCGGTATGCTTGCACTGCATGACAGCTATATTGAAAAACTAACAACCGATAACCCGAATATCACTGTTGAAAAGACGCCTTATACTTACTCAGCAGATACATTTATACCATTAGTCATTTCCGGACGATGTCCTACTGTTTTTGAAACATGGTACACCGATACGGGCACCCTGATTAAGGGCGGTAACGTTAAAGACATTACTGATATTCTTAATAAACGCGGATGGCTGGACAGCATGGCACCTTCATATAAAAGACTTGTTTCAGACGAAGCCGGCAGGGTATACGGTGTTCCGAAAGAAGGCTATTTATTAGGACTCATGGTTAATGCCGATATGTTTGAGGCTGCAGGTCTTGTAGATGAGCATGGCGTACCGCTTTATCCCAAGACGTGGAACGAGCTTGCAGAGGATGCAAGACTTATAAAAGAGGCTACAGGCCAGGCAGGCTTTTGTCTTCTTGCAGGCGACCATGCCGCCGGATGGCATTTTTCCAACATTGCATGGGCGTTTGGCGCAAGGCTTGCCGTTGATAATGGTGACGGAACATTTACGGCTGACCTTGATTCACCTGAGGCAATCGCAGCTATGGAATTTGTTAAGTCGCTTAAATGGGAGTATAATGTATTAACCGACGATCCGACAATCGAAAACTATGAGTCAGGCTTTAAGCACATCGCAAACGGTACTGCTGCAATGTATATCGCAGCAAATGATGCAGTCAGCATGCCTGCCCAAAAGGGACTCGCTCCTGACAGATATGGTCTTGGTCCCATGCCTGCCGGTCCCGGCGGCGAATACTGTTTAACAGGTAATTCAACTTTTGTGTTTTCCAAGGAGTCAACTGCTGCCGATGTAAATGCCGCTCTTGATTATTTAACCTTAATGGGATGTTCCCCGGTGGTTACAGATGCGGTTAAGCAAAGCATTCTTGATAATGCAAGGGCTGACAACGAGCTCGGTATTCCTGTTATCAAATCATTCACAGTCTGGAATGCTCCTGAGCTTAAGGCAGCTTATTCAGACGCCATAAATCAGTATGGCAACGTTGATGAGGCTTTCTATGCTTCGTATTTTGATTTTGCCGAAAACGGCAGTCTCAGACCGGAAATAGGCTTCCATCCTACAGAATTATATGCCGAGCTTGCAATTGTTCTTCAGGAAGTACTAACAAACAGGGACGCTGATGTTGCCAGACTCATGAAGACTGCTGATGAAAATTATCAGGCAGGAATACCTCTCTGGTGGGATCGTTTAAACATTAAATACTAAAAGATTATTATTGACAACTCAAAATACCGATGTTAACATATACCAAACTGTTGTCAAATTAATTTTATATATTTTAAAAATTTTATATATTATGGAGGATCATTATGAAGAAATTACCTGATGCAGAGCTTGAGCTTATGATGATTATCTGGGATGCCAAAGAGCCAATATCCCGTATTGAGATAGAAAACCGTATGGACGAACGCCGCGATGTTGTTCCAAGCACAATTCTTTCTCTTTTGTCACGCCTTGAAGACCGCGGCTTTATTTCAAAGGAAAAGCATGGCAAGATAAACTACTACAATGCGCTCGTAGACAAGGAGCCATATCTTAAGGAAACCGGCAAGAGCATCTTAAAGAGAATGTTTGGCGGCTCGCTATCAAACTTTGCCGCTGCACTTTATGACGGAGAGGAGCTAAGCGACAACGATATCGCTGAGCTGCAGGAGTTCATTGACAGCAAAACTGCCCAAAAGTAGCAGCATACAATTTATATGGACAATGTAATGCGCCCCTGAAACAGGGGCGCAATTTTTTAATGTCACTTATTATAATATGATGTCGGAGTCAAAACCCGATATCCGGATTGTTTCGTACTTCGCACTCACACAATTCTCTCACATTCCGCACTTTCGTGGCGCATGCTTTTTGACAGGCCTCTAACACATCATTTCTGCCCACAACCCTCTCACATTTCGCACTTTCGTGGCACATTCGCACCAATTCATGCTCCATGTGTAGCGTGTCATAAAGTCGCTCGCCCGCTTCATGGTAAGCTTAAAGTGTGTTCGTCTTTTGTACCTGATATCATAATAACCGGCTTTTAAATGCCTTATCAATTAAACAGATACTCATATTTTCTTCTCTGGTGCATAATAATATCTTCAACACGCTTTTTCACTTCCTCCGGGTAATACGGCTCCTCATCAAGAAGCTTCTTCACATCACCATAGGTGAAATCAAAGCTTAGCTGCTGCCCGTAAAGCTTCTCTGCAATATCTAACTGCTCGTCAAAATCTCTGCTGAAGGTCTTTGCCCTGGCATTGCCGAAAAGCCTGTAGACATCGACATGCATAGGATAATCCACAGTCGTATCAGAAAGCAGTGCCGCGCCATTATCAAATACCGGGCAGTAATGAAATCTTCTGTCGGTATCCATCAGCACCGCAATATTGTGCGTATGGCGGTCCTCATTTAAAAACAGGGCGTCAATCGTCATAAGCCTGCTCATATATGCCCCGAAATCCACGAGTCCGGTCAGACGTGTGGTCTGCTCCACCATAAAGCGTATGCGCTGTTCACAATCTTCCATAGAATAAACAGCCTTATTTAAGCTGTGGTTATAGGCACTCTGAAACAGCCTCTCCAGAGTAATAAGCATCCAGCCCTTCGGCAAAAAGCTTGCGCTCCTGCAGCCAAGGTATGTTGAATACTTATAATGCATCTGCTCGGTGTCATAATCAACATATTCGTCTGCCTTCAGTGATGACCTCTTAAGAAGCTTTGAAACAATATATTCGCTAATTCCCTCGTAGCCTGTGTAATCAGCCTTGTACCACACGCCGTCATTCACCCACTTCAGCTGGTTGCCCTTTGATGACAATCTGCCCTCATCCCTGATGTCCTGCTCAAATAATTCTACCATAACGCCTCACCTCCGGATATGATTAAAAATATATTGCTTTTACGGCACAGGCTCTTATTCTGCAGATTTCATCCTGCCGCCTGCAATATTGTCTTTTGTATATGCCTCTCTTGTCTTTAGATACTATCGCTCTATCCTTATCCAGAAATCATCCTCTGCCATTCTTCCCTCAGTCTTTTCAATAATCATAAACGGGTCGTAAAAAGGCAGCTTAAGCTCATCAAGAACAAGCTTCATCTTGTCTCTGTCTCTCGGAAAGCATCTTGACTCAAGGAAGGCCTCATAATCTTCAAACGAAGGACTCTCCTGCCTGCCAAATGCCCTGAACATATAATCTCCCGTATAATTTTTAATCTTTATTCTTCTGTCCTGCTCGTCAACATCAATAATAGTGCAGACATCGTCACCGCACATATACCAAAGTCGCAGAGGATATTCCTTGGGTACAATCTTCAGTTCCTCTTCAAGCTGCGGATGCTCGCAAAGCATCTTCACAAGGGTCACTACAGGTCCCGTAACCGGACTGTCTGCGCTCTCCCACCGCTCAACCGTCTTTTGTGATACGTTTACCAAGGCTGCAAATTCAGCCTGTGTAAGCTTAAGCTTCCCTCGAAGCTTCTTTAAATCTGCACTGCTTATCATATCTGCAACAGCATATTTTTTTATCTCCAAGTACACCATCTCCCATATGATTTTATTCTCTCCATTTTTATAATACCCTCATTTTGAGGGTTTGTAAAGCACTTTTTACCCTCATTTTGAGGGTTTTTATATTTTTTATTCACTTTATCATTAATATTGTATACTCCTTAACAACTCTTTATACCCAACATAATTTAATTACCGCACCGCTAAAAGGGCTTCGGAATTTACCCGTGGGTAAATTTCGAAGCCCTGAATTTCTAATATAAATTTATCTTTTATCTGCAACACCTGCAATTTATAATTCAAACATCAACCGCAAATTGCAGACGGCAATATCACAACCGGTATACCGTTATACTAGCAAATCTCTGCTCCTGACGGCATCTCCTTTTCAGGAACCATCAGTGACAGATTGCCCTCAGCATCCTCCGCACATAAAAGCATGCCCTCTGAAAGGATTCCGGCAAGCTTTGCAGGCTTAAGATTTACTACTACCATAACCTTCTTGCCTACCATCTCTTCTGCCGAATAATGAGCCTTTATACCTGATACAATCTGCTTAACCTGGCTGCCTATCTTAACCTGTGAGCATAGAAGCTTCTTTGACTTCTTAACCTCCTCGCAGGCAATAATCTCGCCCACCTGGAACTGAAGCTTTGCAAAGTCATCATAGGTAATCTCCGGCTTTGCCTCGATATCCATGACATTCTCCTCTTCCTTTGCTTCCTCCTGTGGCGCATCTGCTGCCATCGCTGCGCGCTTTGCCTCAACCTTTTCAAGCACCTCATTCACATCAAGTCTTGCAAAAAGAATCTGCGGCTTGTCAGTAACCCTTGTGCCTGACTCATAAAGTCCAAAGCTATTCATCTGTTCAAGGCTTCTCTTCTTACCGTTTACCTGCTCTAAGATACTCTTTGATGTTGACGGCATAAATGACTCAAGCAGGCTTGCACCAATTGTAATGCCCTCCACAAGATTGTAAAGCACTGTATCAAGTCTTGCCTTCTTTGACTCATCCTTTGCGAGCGCCCAAGGCATAGTCTCATCAATATATTTATTACATCTCTTAAAGATAGAGAATATCTCCGTGATTGCATCGGCAACCCTTAAATTCTCCATCTTCTCATCAACTCTCTTAACTGCCTCAAGAATAACCGCCTTAAGGTCAGCGTCAACCTCTTCCTCTGCTCCTGTATTCGTAATAACGCCGCCGGAGTACTTATTTGCCATCGAAATTGTACGGTTTACAAGGTTGCCGAGTACATTTGCAAGGTCTGAATTAACTCTCTCAGTTACAAGCTCCCATGTAATTACGCCATCATTGTCAAACGGCATCTCGTGAAGCACAAAATAACGAACCGCATCGACGCCGAAAAGCTCAACAAGGTCATCAGCATAGATAACATTTCCCTTTGACTTGCTCATCTTGCCGTCGCCCTGTAAAAGCCACGGATGTCCGAAAATCTGCTTAGGAAGCGGCAATCCAAGCGCCATCAGGAAAATCGGCCAGTAAATTGTATGGAATCTGATAATGTCCTTTCCGATAAGGTGAAGGTCTGCAGGCCAGTACTTCTTAAACTGCTCTGATGACTCACCGTCACAGTCAAAGCCGATACCGGTGATGTAGTTTGAAAGCGCATCAAGCCATACATATACAACATGCTTCTCATCAAAATCTACAGGTATGCCCCACTTAAATGATGTTCTCGATACGCAAAGGTCCTGAAGTCCCGGAAGCAGGAAGTTGTTCATCATCTCATTCTTCCTTGATACCGGCTGGATAAACTCAGGATGTGTATTGATATGCTCGATAAGCCTGTCGGCATACTTGCTCATCTTGAAGAAATATGCCTCCTCCTTTGCTGGCTGAACCTCACGTCCGCAGTCCGGACACTTGCCGTCCACAAGCTGCGACTCTGTAAAGAACGACTCACAAGGAGTACAGTAAAGCCCCTCATAATAGCCCTTATAAATATCGCCCTGCTCATAGAACTTCTTAAAAATCTTCTGTATCTGCTTCTCATGAGAAGCATCAGTTGTACGGATAAACTTATCATAGGATGTATCCATCAAATCCCAGATATTCTTAATAGTGCCTGCTACATTATCTACAAACTCCTTCGGAGTTATGCCTGCCTCTGCTGCCTTTAACTCAATCTTCTGGCCATGCTCGTCTGTGCCGGTCTGAAAGAACACGTCGTATCCCTGTTCTCTTTTGTATCTTGCAATACTGTCTGCCAGAATTATCTCGTAGGTGCTGCCGATGTGCGGCTTGCCTGACGTATAAGCAATGGCAGTTGTCAAATAATATGGTTTCTTCTCCATAATCACGCCTCCAATCTATCTTACTAAAAACCCCCGCCGCTGCAAAAGGCGAGGATAATCAATTTGTATGAGCATAAAAAATCCTGTATCAATAGAATAACTCTTTGCGGTAAAAATGTCAAATGCTATTAAAAAATCATCTTTATATTATTGTAATATTCCCTTCTTTCCAAAATATATTTATATTAAGCTTATCAAAAGGTGGTCTGCGCCCTGAAAAAAATATTAAGTATTTTTATTATAATCTCGCTTCTTTTTACCGTATCCTGTCATCCTCCGTCGCATGTTAAAACAGGTGATGATATAAGCTCGGAAAGCTTTCAATCAGATGAACAGTCAAGATTTGATGCATTTATGAGAGACTGGTTTATAACAAATGTGCAGGGCGACACCCTGACGCTGCATTATAACCTTTCAAAGCCTGCTGCCTACAATATTAATGATTATAATATTACACTCGGCAGCATTTCCTCTTTGGATTATAAAAGCTGGTTTGAAGAGCTTGAGCAGTTAAAACATCAGCTTGCAGGCTTTGATTATAACAGTCTTGATAACGAAGGACAGCTTTGTTACGATGTGTTTTCTGATTACATAGATACCGAACTTTCGGCTAAAAATCTTTATTATTTTTTTACCACGCTGGGGCCGGTGACAGGCATTCCCGTCCAGTATCCCGTAATCTTTGCGGAATACGCTTTTTACTGTGAGAAAGACATTACCGATTATCTTGAGCTATTAAGCCGGTTTTCTTCACTTTTTGACGGTATTATTCAGTTTGAAAAGGAAAAGGCGGCAAATGGTCTTGGCGTCAGCGACCGGATGCTTAAGGACATCTTTAACATCTGCAGAGCCTACGTTGAAAACAAAGACACAAGCTTTCTTATAACCACCTTCAATGAAAGGATAGATGCTCTTGGTTTTCTTTCCGATGAAAAAAAGGAATACTATAAGGAGCAGAATTACCAGGCAGTAACGCTTGAATTTTCTTATGCCTATGAAAAGCTGATTAATGGGCTGTATGAGCTTAGCGGCCTCGGGCGAAATGATTCCGGGCTTTGCTGGTATGAAAACGGCAAAGAATACTATGACTATCTTGTGCGCAGCAGGGCGTGCTCTTCCTATGACACAAAAAAGCTTTTGAGCCTTATTGAAAATCAGGTGGATTCGCAGATGCTTAAGCTTTCAACGCTTGTCACTATAGACGATTCGATTCTTGACGAGTGGAATCAGTTTGCCTTCCCTCTCACATCTCCTGACGAAATTTTAAATGATTTAAGGAGCAAAATATATAACGATTTTCCTGTGATACCTGCTGCCGCCTACACGATTAAAAATGTCGATAAATCCATGGAGGATATACTCAGTCCGGCGTTTTACCTAACGCCTCCGATTGATGCAACAAGGAATAATGTAATATACGTCAATTACGGAAGTCCTAATATTTCGCCTGCAAGCCTGTATCCGACGCTGGCGCACGAGGGCTATCCTGGACATCTGTATCAGAGCGTCTACTACCTTAACAACTGCAAAACCCCCGCTCGCACGCTTCTTGGCTTTAAGGGATATACCGAGGGGTGGGCAACCTACTGCGAATACTACTCATACCTGCTTGCAGACACCGATAACACCCGCTTAACCGAAGCGCGTCTGCTTAATTCTGCAATCATCTTAGGTATATATGCCATGCTCGACATTAATATTAATTATAATTATTACACGCTTGAGGACACCAGAAGACTTATTCAGAAATACTTTGCAAATGTTCCTGATGACGCCGTTGAAAATATCTTCTACGCTATTATTGAAGAGCCGGCAAACTATTTAAGCTACTACAGCGGCTATCTTGAAATAACAAAGCTTAAAGAGGAAGCTCAGTCGGCACTTAAAGATGCGTTTAACCTTCAGGAGTTCCACAAATTTATACTTGATATGGGCGAATGCTCCTTCAGGGTAATCCGAAAGTATTTTCCTGCGTGGCTTGAAAGCCAGAAAAGCAGGTGATTCACATTTTATTAATTTGCATTGACACCACATTACCAAAAATCATTTTCTGTTTAAGCAGACAACTATCGCTCACTTTCAAAAGCGGTTACAGGACTACCCGTAACCGCTTTATCATTAATAATATTCCTCAAAAAACTTCTTCACTCTTCTATCCAAGCCCCTGCTATTCAAAAAACTTCATCACTCTTTCAAGATAATCCGGGGCTTCATCATAAACCGCATGACCGTAATCTTCGTAAATATAAAGCTGCGCGCCTGCCTTTTTGGCTAGCTCCCTTGAAGCACGCACGCCTAGCACCTTATCCCTGCCTGCTCCGATTACAAGCACAGGACACTTAAGCTGATTCAGTCTGTCATACACGTCAAAGCCTTCGCAGCCTGCCGCCAGCACAGCAAACCTGTCCAGCTCTTCCTCTGTGGCGTTGCCTACAAAATGCGCTATCAGTTCTCCGTATTTATTATAAAATTCCTCCGAATAAACCCTCTTTGCAAATGCTCTGCCCAGACTCACGGCATCACGTTTCTTCGCAAGCCTTACCCAGTTCAGAATAGTTTTTTCACCGCCCTTATTTACTCTTGCAGCGGTTGAACCAAGCACAAGTTTATGCACAAGCTCAGGATAATCAAGCGCAATAAGCTGTGCAATCATGCCGCCCTGCGACACTCCAAACAGATACACATCCTTTATACCCAGCATGTCAAATGCCTTTGCCGTATCATCTGCCATCTGACCGACAGTATAATTATCAGGACAGTCAAGGCGTCGGTCAAAAACATACACCGTGTAGTCCTCCTTCATGGCTCTGTAAGCCGCCGCAACCTGGCCTGCCGAATCCATAACGCTTTTAACGCTCAGCCCCGGTATAATAACCGCAGTCCTATCGCCTGTGCCGAATTTAAAATATCTCATCTCAAATTCATCTGTTTTAACAGCTTCAATCATTATACTCATAGTTCGCATCCTTCCCACAAAACACAATGCTATTATTTACATTATATCATTATAAAATATTGATGTCTATTGATTATTGCCTATTCATATATCCGGGCAAAAAAGCCAAGCATTAATACGCCCTCCTAAACTGCTCTGAAAACAGCAGGCGGCACTAATATACGAGGGTGTCCCAAAAGTCTTATGACTTTTGGGACACCCTCGCACATAATAATTATATTAAATTTTTAAGCTCGCTCTTTGAAATAAGTCCTATTGAACGCTTCTTTTCCTCTCCACCCTCAAAAACGATAAGTGTAGGAATGGATATGATTTTGTATCTTTGTGCAATGTCCATGTTTTCATCAACATTTACCTTGCATACCTTAACGCTTCCTGCAAGCTCTTCAGCGACCTGCTCAACTACAGGCGATAACATCTTACATGGTCCGCACCATGCTGCCCAGAAATCCACAAGTACGGGAATGTCACTGTTAAGTACCTCTTCCTCAAAATTAGCATTGTTTATAACTACTGCTGCCATAATAAAACCTCCTTTACAATCCTAACCGGCAGTTATTACACTTAATAACCGCTCCCTAAAATTATACTACATAATTTTAGTTTGTACCATTAATATTTTTAACAGAATTTCTGACTACTAAACGTCCCGGAAGCCTTTTAATGTCACCATTTTCTCCTGACATCATATCAAATACCTTTGATACCGCCAATGCACCCTGTCCTGAAATCTGGTTTTTGATTGTTGAAATACCCGGTTCAATATACTTTGCAACCTCAATATCATCTATACCAATCACGCTGACATCCTCAGGAACAGAATATCCGTGCTCCTTAAGTGCTCTCATAACGCCTATCGCACTCAAATCATTGCAAGCAAAAAATGCATCCGGAATTTCTCCGCCATTATCAAGATACTCTGTCATATTTTTATACGCAACAGCCTCTCTGAAATCGCCCTCAATAGTCCATGCCGGATTATATTCAAGACCATGCTGCGCAAGTGCATCCTTATATCCCTTGGTTCTTAAAATACAGTCATAGTTTCCAATCGTACCATTGATATAGCCGATTCTCTTATGTCCGTTTTCTATAAGATAATTTGTGGCATCAATTCCACCCTGATACGAATCAAATACCACGCTTCCGATATATTTATCCTCTATTTCACGGTCAAGGAAAACTGTACGTACTTCATTTACTCTGAGTATCTCTTCCACTCTCTTCATTTCCGCTGCTTCCTGATAAATAATCACACCATCAACACGTCTGCTAAGCGCATGACTTGCTATAAGATTTAAATCGTGTGTAACCATTATATTTAAGCCAAAGCCTCTTTTTTCACATTCGGTATACATTGAATCAACCAATTCATAAAAATACGCACCATTTACACTAATCGTATAAAAGCCAATCATCTTGCTTGAGCCGGTCTTAAGTCCTCGTCCGTTTATATTTGGTATATAATTAAGACGGTTTGCAACATCCAAAACCATTTGTTTTGTTTCTTCACTTAATGACCCTGTACCATTAAGTGCATTTGATACAGTAGATATAGATACTCCTGCCTCTTTTGCTACATCCTTTATGGTCACTTTGTTCATTTTTGCTGCTCCTTTCATATAACAATCTGTACAAAATTTTATATACTTTTTTGTTTTATTTTTCACTTATACGTTTTCCGTAAAACGTTTTCTTTATATTAACACATTTAACGTCAAAATGCAACCAATTTAATTTACATGGTTTTAAAGTATTTTATATATATTTAAATACTTTTTTTATTTAAACAATATTTTTATTCATATTTTTCAAAAAAATGTATTGACAATAAATAACTTAAGTGATATTATAATATGTGTAATAAAAGTAAGAAAGGAGGATATACATATGAAGACTACAGGTGTTGTTAGAAAGTTAGACGAACTTGGTAGAATCACACTTCCGATTGAGTTGAGAAGAACATTCCAGTTGGAGGAGAAGGATCCGTTAGAGATTTTTGTTGACGGTGACTGCATCATCCTTAAGAAGTTCGAGATTTGTGATATCTTCACAGGCAGCACAGATGATCTTATTGAGTTCAAGGGTAAGAAGATCTCAAAGGATACTATCTACGAGTTAGCTGAAGCTGCTGGAATCAAAGTTGTTGAAGACTAATCAGTACATATGCTTGGTTAAAAAAGGCGTCGGTTAATCCGACGCCTTTAGTCTGCCTTGCGATATGAATTGCTGCGGTCAAATCATTTTGCGCATGCTGCACATAATCTGCCGGCGTGATATTTTGGATTGTTTCGTACAAGCGGTCGAATCATTTTGCGCATGCTGCACATAATCTGCCGGCGAGACACCTGCAATAGAGCAGGCGTCCCGCACATTTTTTATTTTTTCATCAGGCTATTATATATATCACGCTTTGAAAGTCCTCTGTCCTTTGCCACAAGCTTCATCGCCTCTTTATTATCCACGCCCTGACTAAGATATATCTTCATATGCTCCTCTATGCTCACATTCTCCCATGAGCTTTGCTGCTCGCTGTCTATATCCTCAAAGCTTTTTCCCTCTATAACCAGCACAAATTCGCCCTTAGGCTCCTCTCTTGAAAATCTCTCAATCGCTCCTGCTATTGTAGACTGCCAGATTTCCTCGTGCTTTTTTGTAAGCTCGCGGCAGATTGTAATTTTCCTGTCGCCAAGCTCTTCATTTAAAAGCTCAAGCGTCTTCACAAGATGGTGCGGCGCTTCGTAAAGAATAATGGTTCTGCTCTCTTTTTTAAGCTCCTCCATAATTCTCTTTCTATCCTTCTTATCAGGCGGCAGAAACGCCTCAAATGCAAATCTTCTTGTTGAAAGTCCCGAAACCGTAAGCGCCGTAATGCATGCTGCCGGACCCGGAAGCGAGGTCATCTCTATCCCGGCCGCATGGCACTGCCTTACAAGCTCTTCGCCGGGGTCTGAAATTGCAGGCGTTCCCGCGTCGGTTATTATTGCAACATTCTTTCCTTCCCTCATCTGCTCCACGAGATATGCCGCTTTTTCTATCTTATTATATTCGTGATAGCTTGTCATCGGAGTCTTTATATCAAAGTGATTTAAAAGCTTAATGCTATGTCTCGTGTCCTCTGCCGCAATCAAATCAACCTCTTTAAGAATATTGAGCACACGTATGGTTATATCCTCAAGATTTCCTATCGGTGTCGCACAAATATATAATTTTCCTGCCATAGGTGTCCTCCTTTTTTGCCTTTGTTCTGCTGTATTTCTAATAGCTTATACAATACTTTGGCACAGCCTTGCTGTTTCCTCAAATTATCCTCCGGCACAATACAGCCTGTCGGCACTCTCTAACTCGCCGGCATCGCCATGCAGTCTGTCCTTACGCAGTTTGGCTTTCAGGCACGCTTATATCATCCGCCGGAATCGCCAATTCCGTACTGCGCATATTACTTTCCGTCGGCATCGCAATCATACCCATATATATCGTATATCTGCTTTGTATAGACATTCGGTGCGCTGTAAACTATAATCGGACTGTCTATCCTCATCTGCTCTCTGCCATCCTTAAACGCCTCAATAAGCACCATATTTGCCGGCTCATCAATATAGGGATGCACAAACCTTAGTCGCTTCGGCTCCATACGATGCTTTTTAAGCGTAGTTATTAATTCTGACAAGCGCTGCGGTCTGTGAACCAGATAAAGCCTTCCTCCCGGCTTTAATACCGCAAACGCCTGTGCACAGGCATCCTCAAATGTCATAAGCACCTCATGTCTTGCTATCGCCTTTGGCTCGTCAGGATTTTTCAGTCCGTGATTCTGATTCATGTACGGCGGATTGCAGGTTATGACATCAAATGCATCTCTTCCATATATCATTGAAGCTTCCTTCACATCACCGCAGCGTATGCCGACCCGTTCCTCAAGTCCGTTGAGCGAAACGCTTCTTTCTGCCATCCTCGCCATCTTCTCCTGAATCTCAAGTCCCTCAAAATATTTTCCCTGTGTTTTTGCAGCAAGAAGGATAGGCAGTATGCCGGTTCCGCTGCACATATCGAGCACTTTTTCATTCTTTTTTATATCGGCGAAATCAGAAAGAAGGACGGCATCCATTCCAAAGCAGAATGCCGTCTTATCCTGTATAATCCTATAGCCTTTTATCTGTAAATCATCAATTCTTTCGTTTTCTGATAAATTAATTGTCATCAAGTCTTGATTTTCCATCTTTCTTCTCTAATGCCTCAAGAGCCTTGAGCTCCTCATCGCTTACATTGAGCTTCTCCTTGCGGTGCTTAGGCTTGAATTTAAGCCTGTACGCACTGTATTCCCTAAGCTCCTTCTCGTCATTGTCAAGCGTAATAATAAGCTTCACCGTCTGTCTAATGACATTTACACTTGAAACCTCGCCCTTAACTCCGTCATCAGTTAATACGTGGTCGCCGATGTCAGGAAGCTTGCTGTTAAGGTATTCATAAGTATCCTGCTCATTCTTAAGGCAGCACATAAGCCTGCCGCAGGTGCCTGAAATCTTCGTCGGGTTAAGCGAAAGATTCTGCTCCTTTGCCATCTTAATCGACACAGGTGCAAAGTCCGATAAATAATAGCTGCAGCAAAGAGGTCTGCCGCAAATGCCGTAGCCGCCGAGAATCTTTGTCTCATCTCTTACTCCTATCTGGCGAAGCTCTATTCTGGTCTTAAATACAGCCGCAAGGTCCTTTACCAGCTCTCTGAAGTCAATTCTTCCGTCAGCGGTAAAATAGAAAAGCACCTTATTATTATCAAATGTATATTCAACATCTATAATCTTCATCTCAAGGCCATGCTTTCTGACCTTCTCGACGCATATTCCAAATGCCTCTTTTTCCTTTAACTTATTCTGCGCCTCAATCTCGTCATCCTCCGGCGTAGCCACCCTTATAACAGGCTTAAGCGGCTGGATAACATTCTCCTCATCAACCATCTTCGGTGCCATAACAACACTTCCGTATTCTATACCTCTGATAGTCTCAACTATTACATGGTCGCCCTTCTTTATATCATAGTCCACAGGGTCAAAGAAATATATCTTGCCTGCGGTTCGGAATCTTACTCCTATTACCTTTATCATGTTTTTCCTCCAAATCTATTATAATTATCTTAAACCTAAGACTCTTCCCGGCTTTCAATTATCGTAATGAACATAAGCTCCATTGCAAGCTCCGGGTTTACATTTGCATTAAGTCTGGTCTTAGCCTTCTCAATCGCCTTAAGAATATTATCAAGCCCGCCAAATGATACAGTATTTGCCGTATTCATAATATACCTGTATTCATCCTTAAATATAAACATCGAAGTGTCCTTCGTTGCCTTAAACAGCAGCACATCCCTGTACCAGATCTGCATAAACTCCAAGGCACTTATTAAATCAATGCCCGAATCCTTCAGTTCATTTATAAACTTAAGCAGTTCAGAAATATCCATCTCGTATATATGCTTAAGCACCTGAAGAACTCTGCTTATCATCTGCGCAAAGCCCTCCGACTTTGAAAGCTTGAGAGCCTGTCCTATGCTTCCCCTTGCAAATGATGCGAATATATCGGCGTCATATTCTGACAGCCCGTATCTGCCCTGCAATGCCTCCTTCACAAGCCTGTCATCAAGTGGTCTCAGCTTTAACGTGATGCACCTTGACAATATGGTAGGAAGGAATATATCCTCATTGTTCGTCAGCAGAATAATGACCGCATACGAAGGCGGCTCTTCTATTGTCTTTAGAATAGCGTTCTGTGCCGCAGGCGTCATAAGCTCCGCCTCATCTATAATATAAATCTTATACTTTCCGTCATAAGGCTTTATCTGAATATCACCGACTAAAGCAGCCCGCACATCATCCACGCCAATGCTGCTCTTCTCATGCTTCAGATAAATCACGTCCGGGTGGTTGTCCGACTCAAAGCGCACGCATGAATGACACTTACCGCAAGAATCACCGTCGTAATTCTCACAGAGCAGTGCCTGGGCAAACGCCCTTGCAACCATCATCTTGCCTACTCCGTCCTCACCTGACAATATATAAGAATGCGAAATCTTATGATTTTCAATTGAGTGCCTAAAATATTCAATTATCCTCTCGTGTCCGGTTATCCCGCTAAATCCAGGCAATATTATCCCTCCATAATCTTTAACTACACCTCATTCAAGATTATAACATATAATACGCATTTAATATAGTTATTTTTTAACTGTGTCCGCTATTTTCATCTCTTTTATTATTGTCTGCTTAATCCTGCGGTAGCAATCCTTAAGTATATCATTTTCAAAGCTATTATTTATGCCGCAGCGCTCCAGATTCTCCTGCTTAAAATCCTCCTCATCGGCAAGAAAACGCCTGCACATCTCCGCATACCTCGGCGCCTCCTGAAGCTTCTCCCTGTTTAGCGCGCGTGTAAGCCGCTCACCGGTCTCCACAGTAACATAAACCGGAATCATAACATCCTCACCAAAGTATTCTCTTGTCTTCTCATAGGACTCTAACGTACCAATCATAATATAATTATTATTTAAAATGTCTATCTGACCGTCATCCAGCGTGAAATATGTCCACGGGCCATGTATCGTATTATATGTGCGGCTCTCAATCACCTTGTCTGCTTCCTTTGCAGCCTTATAAAAATCATAATCACAGAAATGATATTCTCTGCCCTCTTCTTCGCCTTCTCTTATCGGTCTTGTGGTATACAAAATAACTGTCTTTAAATTAAGTTCTTCATCATTTACAAGCAATTTGTACAGGCTGTCCTTTCCGCTTGCACTTTTACCCATCAAATAAAATATTCTGCCCATTTATCCACACTCCCATAATTATAATATAGCGGTATATCCTTAATCCGGCGGCAGTCCGTAACGTCTTACCACCACAAGCTTGTTATTCTTTAAGCCGTGCACCTTTAAGCCCGCATTCTGATATCGCTCTATAACTTTTATATCCGCCTTATTTATCTTCTCTCCCGGCACTAAAAGAGGTATTCCCGGCGGATAGATATATACATATTCCGCAACAGTTTCTCCCGGGATATATCTATAGTCCATACTCCATTTTGGAAGCGTCACTGCATGCCACGGGGTATACACCTGCTGATTAATAACCATTGTATCACAAATTTTTAAATCTGTACTGCCATTATCGTCAAAGCCGGCTTCCTTAGGCGTATTTTCTAAAGTGTAACCCTGCGCCAAGCCTTCATAATTATCTGCGAAACCGTCTAAGAGCTTTATCAGCTCAGATTTACTGCCGGCGTGATTATTTATTTCCCTGAGTGCCGCCTCTAAATGCTCAAAGGCTTCTTTACTGTCGCAAAGCGATGTCATAAGCGTAACACAGCTTACAGTGCACATCTCCGGCTGGATATTGTATCGCAGTCTTAATATATCGTACAGCAGCTTACCTGCCGTAAAGCCGGCGGCTGATATGATTATTTTCCCACAGTCGTAATCATAAACACTTGCTTTATCCACAATTGCCTTGGATACCATCTTAATATTTTTTAATTCTGCAAGCTCCTGCCTCAAAACGCGCAGCCTGCTGCAATACTCCTCCATGTAAACCACGCCGTCATTATTCATAAATTTAATGCACTTATCAATTCCTGCCATCAGGACATATGAAGGACTGGACGACTGGAATATCGAAAGATATTTTTCTATCTTTTTTACATCCACCCTGTCAGTGCAGACATGCAAAAGCGCAGTCTGGGTAAGAGAAGGAAGCGTCTTATGCAGACTCTGGATTACAATATCCGCTCCAAGCCTCACCGCTGTCTCAGGAAAACAGTCATTATATTTAAAATGTGCGCCATGCGCCTCATCAACCACAAGCACCCTGTTATACTTATGAACTATTTCAGCTATAGCTTTTATGTCTGAGCACACGCCGTCATATGTCGGCGAAACAACAACAACCGCCTTGACATTTTCATGCTCTTTAAGAAGCTCTTCTACCTTCTCAGGATTTATGCCTCCCGATATACCGAATTCATCAATATAATCAGGATAAACATATAATGGATGCGCTCCTCTTAATTCTACTGCATTATAAACTGATTTATGGCAGTTTCGCGCAATAATAATCTCATAGCCAAACTCTGCCGTTGCAAAAACAGCGCTCAAAAGTCCCGCAGTGCTTCCGTTTACAAGAAAATATGTCTTCTTCGTTCCATAAGCCTGAGCAGCATAATCCATGCATTCCTTTAATATGCCCTCGGCATGGTGCAGGTCATCAAACCCGTCAATCTCGGTTATATCAATTTTAAACGGGTCACAAAATTCATAAAAATTATTTCTCTTATGTCCCGGCATATGAAATGCATACGCCCCACTGTCGTTGTATTGTTTTAATTCATCATATAAATCAGACATCTTTCGCCCCTCCATATATTAAATAATTATATGACCCGCTTCTATCAGTCCTCTTTAGTACATTAAGACAATTCTGTCTAATTTAAAATGTGCATTGCACAAAAACACCTGTTTTATATATTTATTAAGTTACAAAAACCATGTCAACTGTTTTTTCAGCGTGTTTTTCAACAAAATTCGTCCCTGAATTTTTATAGTTTTTTTCCACACTGAATGTATGTTTTATTAGTTTTCCACAATATACACAAGTAATCCACAATAAATTCTGTATTATAGTGCATAAACACCTTGTCAATATAAATTATCCACAAAAATTCATACCTATTTTTCTATAGTCATTTTTCACTATAATTGCTTTGTCAAATTTACAACTATCTGTGCCATTTCGTATTCAGACTCCTTCATACCTCCTTCAAGCCATCTCATAAACACATTATATAATGCGCCCGCAAAATAATACATCTGATATTTTCTTATGTCTGTTGAATGAACCTGCTGCGCATGCTCGTCCATATATTTATTTAATCCGTCAAGCATAATGCCGGAGAGATTTTCTTTTTTTAAGCATAAAACAAATTCCTTATATCTTCTGAAGAATACAAAGCATTCTTTTATTCTGTTTATATCGTGCAAATCAACCCTGCTGTCTGCATTTTCATTATCTAAAAGATATTCTTCTATTATCTCATGCATATAATAATTTAATATACTCTGCTTTGTATCAAAATATCTGTAATAGGTCATCCTCGACACCCCGGCCATCCTGCAAATCTCAGTGACCGAAATGCTCTCAATATTTTTCTTTTTTAACAGCCTTACAAGAGCTTCAGCAATATACCTCGCTGCCAAATCCCTATTTAATGATTCCTTCTCAAACATATATGCTTCTCCGTTTTAATTTAAAAACTCTTTTCATATAATTCTATTTATAATCTGTCGCCACTAATCTCTTCTTTACAGGCCGGCATCTTTTTTCTAATATACTTTCTATAATTTTATCATCTTTCTGCATTTTTTTGAATTATAATTGTTACATTTTATGTGCTTTTGTAAATTGAATTATAACATAGTCTTTAATATAATGCTATATAGTATTAATTACTACATTATTGTTTGTTATTTTAAGGAGCTTTTATGGTACGTATTATTTCAGATTCATCAACTTTATTTTCAAAAAAACAGGCTAAAATTTTAGGCATCGACATTGCACCGCTTTCAGTGACTATAAATGGTCAGAACTATAAAGAATTTGAGGAAATATCAACAAAAGAGCTTATTGAAAAAATATCCGCAGGCGGTATTCCAACCTCATCACAGCCTTCTGTCGGAGAATTTCTCGATATATATAACCAATATCCCAATGACGAGCTTATAGTTATTACGATGGCAGACGGTCTGTCAGGTACATATAATTCGGCATGTCTTGCAAGAAATCTCTGCGGGCATTCGCAGAATATAACCGTAGTAAACTCTCACAGTCTCTGCGGTCCTCAGCGTGAAATGGTATTAAAATCCCTCCGCCTTTCCATGGACGGATATAACAAATCACAAATTTTATCGGAGATTAGCCGGCAGATATCCAACACCTACTCATTTTTGATTCCGAGGGATTTCAGCTTTTTAAGACGCGGCGGCAGATTAAGCCCGCTTGCCGCTAAATTCGGCTCTCTAATAAACCTTGTACCTGTCATGGCAGCAAATGAAGAGGGCAACTGTCTTGTATCATTTTCAAAGCAGCGTACATTTTCAAAGGCAGCATCAAAAATAAGTACATATTTAAAAGAACAGAATGTAGACAGCACCTACAAGCTTTACATCTGCCATGCCGGTGCTTTGCAGGATGCTAAGCTTGCAGCAGAAATTTTATCGGAAGCACTTCCTGAAACCGAGATTGAAATATTATTATTAAGCCCTGTCTTCACTACCCAGGGCGGTCCTAAATGTATATCAATACAGGCGGTTCTAAAATAGAACCGCCTGATTTTCATCACAATTATTTTTGAAGTCTTAACGGAAGCTCCAGCCCTGCACTCTCCAAAAGCTCCTTATCAGAAAGGACTTCCCTTGTATCACCGTCTGCCGCAATCCTTCCTCCCGACAGTAAAACCGTCCTTTTACAGGTGTCCATAATCATATCAAGGTCATGCGAAGCGATTATCTTAAGCTGTCCCAGGTTATTTAAAATATTAATAAGATTTCTTCTGTTTTTAGGGTCCAGTGCAATCGACGGCTCATCCATTAAAATAATCTCCGGCTCCATTGATAATATCGTGGCAATTGACACAAGCTTTTTTTCACCGCCCGACAGCTTATAAATATGCCTGTCCCTTAGATGCTCAATATTTATCTGTGTGAGTGCCTTATCAACCCTTCTGTCAACCTCCTCTTTAGCAAAACCATAATTAACAGGAGCGAATGCCACATCATCAACTACCTTAGGCATAAAAAGCTGGCTGTCATAATCCTGAAAAACGTATCCCGTCTTCTCTCTTATTTTAGAAATATTTTTTTTATTTACATCAAGTCCGTCAACCTTAATTTCACCCTCATATTTATCAGCGATACCGACCAATAGCTTAAGCAGCGTAGACTTTCCGGCTCCGTTTGCACCGACAAGTCCCACAGACTCACCATTTTTGCAGCTTAGCGAAATATTATCCAAAACCCTTATGCCCCTATCATATTCAAAAATAAGATTTTTAATATCTATCATTATCAAGTCTCCACCTATCTAAAGCTTTCAATTGTCACATTATAATTCAGCCAAAAATATATTTCCGCATCTTCATTCAGCAAAAAAATATTGTCACGTTTTTTCAGCCAAAAATATAACCAAATGCGCGAACAATCGGAACAAATCTGAAAACCAACAAAATTATAAGCCATACTGCAAAATATATTATATCACTCATCACAAATTTATGTTTTTCACTATAATAAAAGTTTCCATTAAACCCCCTAAGGCACATACTCTCATACACAGCCTCCGCCTTATCCATGCTTCGAAGCAGCAGCTGTCCAACAAGCGAGCCCCAGACCTTAAAATGTATACCCTTCTGTCCCGGTGCCCTTAACGAATACGCCTTGGTTATTCGCTCCACCTCTCCGATAAGCATTGAAATATATCTGTACATAAGCATAACCTGTGTCACAATTATCGATGGAACATGTATCAGTCTCAATGCAAAACAAATTTCTTCTATTGTTGTGATCGCAATCAGTAAATACGACGCCAGCACGCTAAACACGCCCTTTATTACAAGCGTAAGCATCGATATCATACCTGTCGTTACCGTGAAGCTTCCTATATTATATATCGGTATCCTATCAAAAAAAGGATTAAAAATGCCTACAATACAGACAAACGGCAGCACTACCTTAAGCCTTTTCAAGCTGTCCTTAAACGACAGCTCTGCAAGAATAAATACAGCCGCCGGATAAACAGCCATGCCTATAAGCCCTGACAAATTGTATTTGCCGAACGACACCACAATAATAATATAAATTATCGTTAAAGCTAATTTAACCAGTGGGTGAATATTATTCACCCACTGGTCTCTTCCCGCAACATCTTCAATATGATTCAGTTCATGTATTGCGTTATCTAACCTGCTCATTTGTCCTTTTCTTTCTACATATACAATCAGTCTTTAAAAATACTGTGAAATAATAATGCCCAAGCATTTTTATTTTAAAATACAATAATCATCAGCTTCGGTCCGATTATGATGCCACCGACCTTTTTCTTCTGAAGAATCTGAAGGCATAGCATGCTGCCACGCAAACAGCGACAACAACTAAGCTGCCAACAATACCTGAAAAGCTTGTTCCAAGCGCGCTCTCTGAATCCTTAAATGCATAGTCCGGTAAAAGCGCGGTTGCATCCTGAATATCCGCCGCTCTTTCATAAACATTTCCTACGGCCTCAAGCTCTGTAGAGCCTGTCAGCTTCTCTATCGACCACTCAAGTCCATCAGGATAAGATGAAGCAAACAAAGACAATCCACCCGCAATAAGCAGTGCCACAACACTTAAAATAACAAGGGTTGTTTTAAATGAAAGCGCAGGCTTTTTCTGCATCTCTTCCTTATAGCCCCACAAAAGCTCAGGTCTCGCTTCATATATAAACACCAGCACAGCCGCTGTGATAAGCCCCTCTACAAGACCTATCGCCAGGTGAATAGGCTGCATCGCTGTCAAAAATGTCTTAAACGGCAGCTCCGTAATACCTGATGCAAGTGTCTCAAGCGTTACACTGAATGCTCCAAGCTGCAAGGTAATAACGCATCCCAAAACAGATGCAACAATTATCTTAGCTCTCGACATTCCGGATTTCATTATAGGCCTCCAAATAAGCAAAGCGCCTATAAAGCATCCATAAAACGCCATATTCCAGACATTACATCCAAGCGCCAAAAGACCTCCGTCCGCAAACAGCAGACATTGTATCAGTAAAACTCCAATCATCGTCAAAAAGCCTGCGAACGGTCCTAAAATTGCCGATAACAGCATACCTCCACACAAATGTCCGCTTGAGCCCGTACCCGGAATCGTAAAATTAATCATCTGCGTAGCAAAAACAAACGCCCCCATTATCCCCATAACAGGAATCTTCTTAGGCTCATACTCCAAACGAACCTTTTTCACCGAATACGCCGCCGCTGCTGACGAGCAAACATACATTGTAGCTGCAACTGCAGGTACAATCAAAGCATCTGCCATATGCATAAAAACATACCTCCTCCATAATCTCTTATAAAACATATTATCTTAAAAATAATAATATCATTGAGATAATACACTCACAAGCCCCATAGGGGGATATAGACTTCATTTTTTGAAAATAAAAAAAGTCTCGTGATATGCCTAACCACGATTACATGGAGGATATAGACTTCATTTTTTGAAAATAAAAAAAGCCTTTTTAATACTTAAATAAAGGCTTTTTCGATTAATGAGACATGCGGGATTCGAACCCGCGACAACTTGATTAAAAGGCGAGGTTAAAAGTCCAGTAAAACGGACAGTTTAAATTGTAAATTATCTATATACTAATTGTCATTTTAATGATATAATTTTTGCAGGAGGTGTTGAGAATGAATAATCGACCTAATTTAGATGACGATATGTGGTTATTGTACTGTGCAGGTGATGAGGATGATAAGAGATTTGCCGGCACTTATTTTTCAATTCGATTTTGGATTGATTTGGGGATTA
>JAFRXK010000040.1 GCA_017442865.1 Lachnospiraceae bacterium
ACAACAGCAACAACAAATACAACAGCAATGATAGCGGAGATATCATCAATACCGGCAATTCATGGCAGAATGACCCTGCACTGATGAATATAAACACACAAAAGCTTATGTTCATCTCTGAGCTTGCAAGGCAGATGAACGGACTGCCACAGGATAAAATGCTTCCGTTTCTTCTTGCTGCATCAAAAAAAAGCCAGTCCATGAATATTAATTTCAATGACAGCGAAGCTTCACTGCTTCTTAAAGTTATCAGCTCGCATATGAGTCCCGAGGAACGAAACAGATTTGAAATGCTACAGAGTATGACAGGCATGTTTAAAAACAAAATATAGTCACAACGTACACTGCGGGCTGCCCAAGGCAGCCCGCAATCACATCTTATCTTACTGTAACATACTTTACGGGGCTGCCCAAGGCAGCCCGCAATCACATCTTATCTTACTATAACATACTTTACGGGGCTGCCTTAGGCAGCCCGCAATCACATCTTATCTTACTGTAACATACTTTACGGGGCTGCCTTAGGCAGCCCCGTGTTCTTATCAGTATATGTTTTATTCTTCAACCTCAATCTGACACATCTTCATGGCACTAAGCGCATTGTTGTGGCTCTCAACCGTCACGCCTGCGCAGCAGGCGGCATCAACCTTTATCTTTACCTCAGGTAAAAACGCCTTTATAAGCATTGCATTTGAAATAACACAGATGTCTGTACAAAGACCGATAAGTTCTATCTCCTCTATCGCATCCTGTTTTGCTTTATCCGCAAGATATAATGCAAGCTCTCTTGAACCGAATGTGATTTTATTAAAAATCTCTGCATTCTTTTCCTTTAACGCCTTGTATATCTCTTCCCTGATTTTCCAGCCGAATGTGTTCTCTATACAATGCTTAACAGGAAGATTTCTTCCCTCCTGAGTGCTTAAATAGTTCTCCTGATGAGTATCTCTTGTCGCAATAACTAATCCGTCATAAGACTTTATCTTTGCTATGACAGCAGGCACAATCTCTACAGCCTCCGCAGTACCGAGCGCTCCGTCTATGAAATCATTCTGCATGTCAACGACTATTAATATTTTCATGATGATACACCTCCCATGTTATGCTATGCTGCAAAAAACATATTGCCTCTGCTATCCTCTTCTCCACGTCTGAGGCGCAAATAATATCAATATAGGGAACAATTCAAGTCTTCCCGCAAGCATATCAAATATAAGCACTGATTTTGAAAAATCCGAAAACAGGTTAAAATTGCATGTAGGACCAACCCTGCTAAGACCCGGACCGATGTTGTTCAACGTGGCAACAACTGCTGTAAAGCTTGTCTCCAGGTCAAAATTATTTAGTGATACAAGTAAAAATGATACTATTGTAACAATAATATATGCCATCAGAAAGCCGATTGTCGCTTTGATAATCGAACCCTCAAGCACCTTGTCATCTGACTTTATTATCTTTACGCTTCTTGAATGCAGCGATGCAGATACTTCCTTCTTAAAATACTTCACATATAAAATAATACGTGATACCTTCATACCGCCGCCCGTACTTCCGGCGCAGGCTCCTATAAACATAAGCACAACTAAAAGTGCCCTTGAAAACTGTGGCCAGCTGTCAAAGTCTGCCGTTGAAAAACCGGTAGTTGTCATAATAGATGCAGTCTGGAAGGCAGCATGCTTTAAATTTCCGCCTAAATTACTAATATTATTGGTTATATTGATTGTAATTGCCACAACAGAACCGATATACAAAATAAAATACCACTTTACCTCTTCCATGCTAAAGGCGTCCTTAAACTTCTTTACAAGCACGAAGAAATAAAAGTTAAAGTTTACTCCGAACAGGAACATAAATATGGTAACCACTATCTGTATATATGAGCTGTACCCGCTTATACTGTCATTTTTAATACCGAATCCACCGGTTCCGGCGGTACCGAAGGCAGTACATACAGCGTCAAATACAGGCATTTTCCCCACAATCAGAAAAATTATCTCAGCCAGAGTAAGCACTGTATAAATCATATATAAGACCATTGCAGTCTTCCTCATCTTAGGTACGAGCTTACCTACAGATGGTCCCGGGCTTTCTGCCCTCATAAGATATATATTCTGTCCGCCGGTCATAGGAAGTATGGCAAGCAAAAATACAAGCACTCCCAT
The DNA here is from genome assembly GCA_017442865.1 of Lachnospiraceae bacterium. Taxonomy (GTDB): domain Bacteria; phylum Bacillota; class Clostridia; order Lachnospirales; family Lachnospiraceae; genus JAFRXK01. The sequence continues at coordinate 2,163 of JAFRXK010000040.1, forward strand.
ACCGCCTATCCAGTGCGTAAAACTTCGCCACAAAAGCATGCATCTTGACATGCTTTCAATATCAGATAGTATGCTCGCACCGGTAGTCGTAAAACCGCTGACAACTTCAAATATTGCATCTATCGGGCGTGGAATCTCTCCACTTGCATAAAACGGAACAGCTCCTATGATACTTAACACTATCCATGATAACGCTACCGCAACGAAGCCTTCCTTTGCATAAAACATATTGTTTGCAGGCTTTTTTATGGTCATCAGTCTGCCGACTATTGCCGTAACGACAGCACATATTAAAAATATTAAACCGTTCTCCTCTTTGTAAATAAAAGCAGTAAGGCATGGTAAAAGCATAAAAGCAGATTCAAATGTCATTACCCAGCCAAGTATATATACAATAATCGAATAATTCATATCAATTTTAACCTTCCCTGAGAATATCCTTTATATCTTTAAGACCCTTATGCGTAGTAACAACAATTACATTGTCACCCGGCATAATGGTATCTTTTCCGGAAGGTGTCTTTATAGTTCCGTTTCTGAAGATACAGCACAAAAGCAGGTTGTCCTTAAGCTTAAGATTCTCAAGCGGTATGTTTATTACCTTTGAATGAGCGCCTACCTTGAACTCAAGCGCTTCAACCTTGTTGTCCACCATCTTGTACATAGTCTCAACATTACTTCCGAAGGAATTCTGCTTTGCGCGGATATACTGGATTATCTGCTCGGCTGTAAGGTTCTTCGGACAGATAATGCTGCCAACAGGCATCTCTCCTATCACTTCTTCAAAAGCAATCTTATTTATCTTTGTGATAATCTTTGCTTCGCTTACCTTATCGGCATAAAGCGAAAGGAGTATGTTCTCCTCGTCAAGGTCTGTAAGTGAAGCAATTGCGTCTGCCTTCTTTATGCCCTCCTCAAGCAGCACAGCCTTATCGGTTGCATCGCCGTTTATAATACTTGCCTTCGGCAAAATCTCGCTTAACTGCTTGCATCTTGCGCTGTCCTTCTCTATAATCTTGACTCTTACCTTTGAATTAAGCAGTATCTTAGCCAGATAATATGCAATAGTGCTTCCGCCCGCAATCATAATATTCTTAATAGGCTTCACGCTTACGCCTATCTTCTGATAAATCTGAGATGCATTCTTAAGCGGCATGATAATTGATATGGCATCGCCCGCCTGAAGCACGCAGCTTCCGTCAGGAATAATAACCTCATGTCTTCTTTCAACAATACATACCAGTATATCCTTGCCGACCTTTGCAGGTATGTCTCGAAGCTTTATGCCGTCAAGCACTGAGTCAATCGGAACCTTTACCTTTACAAGATTAACCCTGCCCTTTGCAAATGAATCAAGCTCAAGCGCCGAAGGCACCTGTATAAGCTTAGCAATCTCATATGCTGCCGCCCACTCAGGATTGATTGATAAGGAAAGTCCCAGCTCATCCCTGATATAATTAATCTCTTCATAATATTCGGGATCTCTTACTCTTGCAATAGTCCTGCAGTTACCGGCTTTCTTGGCTATTAGGCATGCAAGCATATTAACCTCATCCTTATCTGTAACCGCAATAAGCAAATCCGCCTTATCCACGCCCGCCTCCAGCTGTACGCGAAAGCTTGAGCCGTTTCCTGTTACTCCAATAATATCAAGAGTACTCGTAACAGTTCTTATAACCGCATCATTCTTATCAATAATGGTAATCTCATGTCCTTCATCATTCAGCTGCTCCGCAAGCGCATATCCGACCTTGCCGCATCCAACAATAATAATATTCATATAAGCTCCCCTTAATTGTAATAATTACGTTTTAATTATTAAATCTTCTGTTTATATTATAACAATTTTTTAACACAAAGCAATATTACTATTCTGATTTCTGAGTATTAATTAAATTATTTAGCCATATACCCTTTTTGATAAGTATTGTTCCTATAATGCATTTAAATATCTCAAGCATCTGGCATGTAAAAAATATAATTACTATATTTACCGATGTGAACTTTGATAAAATAAAAACCACCGGTATGTTTACTGTCCACACAAATACGCTGTCAAACAGGAATGTAATAAATGTCTTTCCACCTGCCCTAATTGTGAAATATGAGGCGTGTGAATATGCGGCAAGAGGCATATACAGCGCAGAAAGCAGCAGGAATATCAGTGCAAGATGCTTAACCTCGTCTGTAGTATTGAACATTCCCGGAAACACTGGCGCCATAATCGCAAGCAGCGTACCCATTACAACGCTTGATGTAACAGACAAAAACAAAAGCTTCCTGTCGGTGTCCTTTGCCCTTTCCATGTCGCCTGCACCAAGATGTTGTCCAACTATAATTGCAACAGAAAGTCCTAATGCAATAAACACAACATTAAACAGGTCAGAAATCGTTGTTGAAATATTAATTGCCGCAACTACAGCGATTCCTCTTAGTGAATAGCACTGTGTAATCAGCGCCTGACCTCCTGCCCACAGGGTCTCATTTGCAAACAATGGTATGCTTTTTAGCGTCACTTCTTTAAAAAGCTTCAGAGGAATCCTAAAGCTTCTGTACACTCCTATGATATATCTGTTCTTTTCTTTATGCATATGCGTCCATAAAACAACGATTATACACTCAACATATCTTGAAACGACTGTCGCTATCGCTGCGCCGCTTACGCCAAGCGCCGGCGCACCAAGCTTACCGAATATCAGAATATAATTGAGTATCAGGTTTGTAATAACCGCTACAACGCCCGCTATCATCGGCACAAGGGTCTCTCCGGTGTCACGAAGCGTGCCCGCATAAGCCTGCAAAGCGGCAAATGGTAATATCCCCAGAAGTATAATATTTAAATAACCCCTTGCATATTCCAGGGCAAGCGCAATATCTCCCGAGCTGCTGCCCTCATGCAGGAATAACGATATAAGATACTCGCCCTTAAAAAGCATTACCAGTATCCCTGCCGCCGCCATAATACCGCAGGCTGCGAGCTTATATCTGAAAATATATTTAAGTCCCGTGTAATCCTTGCTTCCGTAATACTGCACGCCGTATATTCCTGCGCCGGACACTATGCCGTAAAGGCATATCATAAATACCCAGAACAGACGGTTTACAATTGCGACTCCGCTCATCTGCTCCGTTCCGAGACGACCTACCATTATGTTATCAAGCATGTTTACCATACCTGAAATACCATTCTGCACTATAATCGGCAGGGCGACCGTCATAACCATCTTATAAAATTTTCTGTCACCTATATATTTCTTTACAAATCCGTTCTTCATAACCTGCTCCATACTGCTGTGCGCACCTGTTATACAGACATCTTTGAACGTCTCCTGCCTGTTTACAAATGCACCTTGTCAGCATTTATGCTTTCTATAAATGTTTTATCGTGCTCAACCATAATCATTGTCGGACGATATTGGTTTATAAGCTCCTCAATCTGCATACGTGAGAAGATGTCGATATAATTTAAAGGCTCGTCCCACACATATAAATGCGCCTGCGTACAAAGACTTCTCGCAAGCAGCACCTTTTTCTTCTGGCCCGCGCTTAACTCCTCCAGCTTCTTATCAAACTGCGTCCTTGCAAAATCCATTTTCCGCAAAAACTGCATAAACAAAGTCTCGTCAAGACCATTTTCGGCAATGTACTGCTTTAATTCTCCGCTTAAAAAGGATGTGTCCTGCGAAACATATGAAATAATCAGACCGCTTGCAAGTTCAATAGTACCCTCCGACTTAATATTCTCGCCGATAATCTTCTTTATCAGCGTGGATTTGCCGCATCCGTTCCTGCCTATAAGAGCAATGCACTGTCCGCTTCGTATCTGCAGGTTTACGTCCCTGCACACAAGCTTATCTCCATAGTACAGATTCATACCGCTTATATTTACCAGCGGCTGTTTATGGTGCTTAAGCGGCACAAGCTTTATGCTCTCTGCCTCTTCGATATTTTTAAGAAGTGCTGATTTTTCTTCTATCTCCCTGTTCATCCTGCGTTCAAGATTTTTTCTTCTCTGCTGCATTCTGCGGGATTTTTCACCGACATACGACCTGGTACCTATGCTCTTTTCATACTTCTCGGACCTTTTGCCTATCTTTGTTGCCTCAACATCATCCGCCCATTTTGAAGCCTGCATGGCGGCGTCACTAAGCCTTTTTATCTCCTTTTTAAGCTTCGCATTCTCAGCAAGCTCAAAATCGTCCTGTCGCTTTTTATTCTCCCACCATGAAGAAAAATTGCCCGAAACCACGTCTATATTTGCCCTGTTGATTGAAAGCACATGGTCGATGCAGCCGTCAAGAAAGCTTCTGTCGTGCGAAACAAGAATAAATCCGCTCTTTTTGTTCAGATAGCTCTTTACAACCTCTCTTGCCTCCATATCCAGATGATTTGTAGGCTCATCAATAAGCAAAAAATTATTATCTCTTGAAAATAAAACCGCAAGCATAACCTTCGTCTGCTCACCGTTGCTTAAGGTATCAAACGGACGATACCATATATCGTCATTTACCTCTAAAAGCGAAACCTCCCTGCACACCTTCCAGAATTCATATTCAGGATAAATATCCTCAAGCACATCTATCACCGCCCTTGACTTGTCATTTACCTCGTAAGGAAAATAATCAAAATGTACAGAGGCGCTTATGCTGCCCTTATATTCATATTTACCCATCAGAAGATTTAAAAATGTTGTCTTGCCTCTTCCGTTTCTGCCTATAAATCCAAGCTTCCAGTTCGTATCAATCTGAAATGACACATCTTCAAAAATATTATCATAGCTTCCATCATAATAAAAAGTTAAATTATTCACACTGATTAATGACATAACTTATCAGACCTCCATCCGTAGGCCATTTTAAACAGGAGCACTTTCCAATTCAGTCCCGCTATAATAATATATGGCAGACTGATTTTTTGTATATAATGCCGTATACTGCTGCCTTAATAAGCTTTCAGCATATAAAAGCCTCAGCAGACTTCCACACAACAAAAAAGACACAAGATAATCCTGCGTCCGACATATAGCACATATTTAAGTGATATAAAAGAAAGACATTATCCCCTGCTAAAATGGTACATTAAAACCGGCATATGACATGTCTGCCGACAGCCTATACCCACAACCGTTTCAATACCACATATTAAATTAATTTTAGCAAGTAATCTTCATCATTCTCTCATCACCTTTCAAATTTATGAATGTATTATTGCATAAAAAAAGCCTATTGTCAATTTAATTCTGAATAAAACTCTCTAAACTGTCTAAACTCTCCATATAAACCATTTTTATCAGAGGCGGTTACATGAAAGAAATACTATATATAATTGTTTTGTCCTTAGGCTCTATTTCGGTCCTGTTCATACTCACAAAGCTTATGGGCTACAGGCAGATGTCGCAGCTTAGCATGTTTGACTATATTAACGGAATTACCATAGGCTCAATCGCCGCAGAAATGGCGACCTCTCTTGACCAAAGCTTCATTCAGCCACTTGTTGCCATGCTTGTCTATGCCGGCATGTCAATTTTGCTTTCCTGGCTAAGCTCCAAATCAATTACAGCCAAGCGTTTTATTGAGGGCAAGCCGATAATACTTTTTAACAATGGTGAGCTATACAAGAAGAATCTTAAAAAGGCAAAAATTGATGTAAATGAGTTTCTTTCACAATGCAGGGTCAACGGTTTTTTTGACATTTCAAAGCTTCAGACAGCAATTATGGAGGAAAACGGTCATATAAGCTTTCTTGAAAAGTCTGAATACCGGCCTATAGTTCCCCATGATGTCAAGATTAAGCCTGTACAGGATTACATGGTTGCAAATGTAATTATTGACGGCAAGGTAATTTATAAAAATCTTCAGCATACCGGCAATAATATCCGCTGGCTTAACAATCATATAAAAGCGCAGGGGGCAAACTGTATAGAGGATGTGCTTCTTGCGACCTGTGACAAAGAAAACAATATCACTATTTATCTTAAAAAGATTGACAGATATTCCAAAGATATATTTGTATAGTCCATGTGTTTTTGGTATAATAAAAGGCGTAACCGGCTATGAAAGTACAGCCCTTTACAAATTTCAAACCAAAGATTGGAGATATTATGTGGGCATACGAAAGTGTTTTTTATCAGATATATCCTCTTGGCTTTTGCGGCGCACCTTTTGAAAATGACGGCGCATACAATCCGAGAATATTAAAGGTTAAGGACTGGATTCCTCATATAAAGCAGCTTGGCGCAGACGCAATTTATTTTTCACCTGTATTTGAGTCTGACACGCATGGCTATAATACAAGAGATTACGCCAAAATCGACTGCCGCTTAGGCAATAATAAAGATTTTGCAGAGGTCTGCGATGCGCTTCACAAGGAAGGCATCAAAGTCGTGCTTGACGGAGTGTTTAATCATGTCGGCAGAGGCTTCTGGGCTTTTGAAGATGTGCTAAAAAACCGTGAAAATTCACGCTATAAGGACTGGTTTGCACGGATTGATTTTTATGGCAACTCAAATTATAATGACGGTCTGTGGTATGAGGGCTGGGAAGGTAATTACGACCTTGTAAAGCTCAACCTCTACAATGAAGAGGTCATCAATCATATATTTGAGTGCATCAAAGGCTGGGTCAATGAATTTGACATTGACGGACTGAGGCTGGATGTCTGCTACTGCTTAAATCATGACTTCCTGCGCAGGCTTAGAAGCTTCTGTGACTCGCTTAAGCCTGATTTTGTGCTTATAGGCGAGCTGCTTCATGGAGACTACAATCAGTTTGTAAATGACTCCATGTGCCACTCTGCCACCAATTATGAATGCTACAAGGGACTTTATTCAAGCTTTAACAGCATGAATATGTTTGAAATAGTACATTCCCTTATGCGCCAGTTTGGGCCGGAGCCTTGGACGCTTTACAAGGGAAAGCACCTGCTAAGCTTCGTTGACAACCATGATGTAACGCGTATAGCAAGCAATCTTGCCAATCCGTCGCATCTTCCGCTTATTTACGCGCTCATGTTTGCGATGCCGGGCATTCCATGCATCTACTATGGCAGTGAATGGGGAGCGAAGGCTCATAAAAGCGAAGGCGACCCTGCGCTTCGTCCATGCTTTGACGCACCGGTTTTCAACGATTTGTCAGAGTGGATAAGCCGCCTTGCTGCTGCAAAAAAGAACAGCAAAGCATTATGCTATGGTGACTTTAAGTCAGTACTTCTTACAAACCGCCAATGCATATTTGAAAGATGCTGTGACGGTGAACGTGTATTAGTGGCAATAAATGCCGACAGCAATACATATACTGCTCATTTTGATGCAAGAGCAGGACGTGCAATTGACCTTATAACAGGGCAGACGCATGATTTCGGGGGCGGCAGCGCGCTGCCGCCATACAGCGCATTCTTCTGGAAGACTGAATGCTGAGTATATTTTGAGGCGGCTTTAAATTATGGTGTTAAAATCATAATTTAAAGCCGCCTCTTCCCTTTACATTATTCATCGCCCTTCATTGCTTCTACCATATCAATATTCTTATTCTTTCCGGCAATCAGACAGCTTACAAGTACAGACACACCCATGGTTAACATGAATGTAAACACATATGTAGTCCAATTAATGCGTGTAAATAATTCATACTCTCCTGCAAGCCTGCTTATCAGATATGCCAGCAGAGCTTTTCCGCAAGGCATTCCGACAATAATTCCTGCTATTGTTATCCAGATGTTTTGCTTTATTAACAGCCTTCCTATTGCTTTATCTTTAAAGCCCACAACCTTTAATGTTGCCAGCTCCTTATATCTTTCCGTGTATGACATTACTCCAAGATTGTACAAAACTACAATTCCAAGAATAATGGCTGCAACTGCTATTATTATTATCATTTCATACATAATCTGCATAAATGTATCAAAGGAAGCAATAGTATCCTGCAGCGTCTCAACCTTTGCAACGCAGTCATAATCGGATGAATCAACCTCTGAGTTTGTATAAATCATTCTAACAGGTGCATCTATGCCTTTTTCCTTAGCATATTTTTCAGAGATAGCAATGCTTTCTGCCATAATTGAACGAACTACACCTGCGACCCTGACATCATATTCATCACTCTGTCCATATATCTTAAAGCTTATGTTATCGCCTGCTTTAACTCCAAACTTTTCAGCGATTCTGATACATACATATGCGCCATCATTCTTTAATTCAATAACCTTATTGTCCTTATCAATTATATGATACAAATCATGTGTCACATTGTATATATCAAGCTCATAAGGGTCTCCGTCCATATTTATGCTGAGTGTGGATACTGTATCGCCATCAACAGACCTCACCAGACTGTCAACGCTCTCCTTATCACTGTTCTCTGCAATATTAACTCCGTATTTATAGTTGCAGATGTCCTCATACATAATATTTAAAAATGCTGACATGGTGTCCTTCATTCCCAGAGCGGCAACTAAAAGGATGACGCAGCCAAGCACTCCTGTAAAAGACATAAGTGTTCTCATTTTAGATCGGAATATATCGCGTATATTCCAGATTGTACCGAATGACAATCTGTTCCACAGCTTTGTTTTTTCAATAAGCAGGGTCTTAACCTTCTTTGGAGTCTGTGGTCTTAACGCCTGTGCTGCAGTACCCTTAAGCATATTTTTCGTGGAAAGGAAACTGATAAATGTAAGCATAAGCACCATTGCCGCGGTAACAATATAAGTCCATCCAGGCGCATACAGCCTCCAGTATGGCATATCAAAGCATGTGCCCTCCATGGTATTAGGATTTACAATCATTCTGCAAAGTCCAAATCCCATGATTATTCCAAGCAATGCGCCGATAACGCCTATAAACAATCCATAAAATGAATAATGTCTTATGATTTTTGCATCACGAAAGCCCAGCGCCTTTAATGTTCCAATCTGAAGCTTTTCATTGACCGTTATTCTCCTCATCGTTGTTATCATGGTAAGCACCGCAATCATAAGGAATATTACAGGCAGAAGATTTCCAAAGGTTACGCCCTCGTCAATTTCGCTTAACATCATTGCATAGGAAGCCTGCTCTTTTCTTTCGAGCAAAAGCGTACTTACCGGAAGCGCCTTCTCAAGCTCTTTTTCAAGCTCTTCTTTGCTCATATCAGATTTAATAAGAATCTGGTTGTATACCTCAAAGCCCGTTATATTCTTAAAGGTATCCGGGCTCACAAATGCGTACCCGTAATTATCAAACTCCGGCATGAGCTGTGTCTCGTTTTCAACTGCATACATATATTCCGGATTCTTAATAAGTCCTAAAACTTTCGCCTCTATTGAATATGTACTGTATTTGAGTGTGATTATATCCCCCAGTGAAATATTATTTAAATCCGCAAATTTATCATTCAGCCACACACCGTCTTTATCTTCATCATAATCTTCTCCGCTCACCAAATGATTTTTTGACACAAGATATTCATCATACACGTTTAATGAAACTGTTTTTTCAAGTCCATCTATAACAGTGTCTACAGTAAGGCGTCTTTGCGCCATATTAACGCCCTTTACGCTCTTTACCGACTCTATATCCTCTCTGCTAAAGCCTTCGGCATTCTCAGAATAAAGCCAGTAATCAGAATAATTTGTCTCATCGTAATATCTGTCACTGTCCGTTTTTAAGCTTTTCCATTCAGCGTTCATACCCACGAATACGCCTACGCCCAGCGTAATCATCAGTATCATTGATATAAACTGTGATTTATACTTAAATAATGTTCTGTAAAGCTTTTTAAATAGCAGCATAATTATCACCTACCATTCAATATCAAAGGCTGACAAAGTAACATCATTGTTTTCAAATGACTTTATTCTGCCATTCTTTACACGTATCACCGTATCAGCCATCTTCGCAATATTCTGATTATGAGTAACTATAACTACTGTCTTGCCATTATTTACAGCCAGCTCCTGAAGTGTATTTAATACCATCGCTCCTGTCTCAGAGTCAAGCGCTCCTGTCGGCTCGTCGCAAAGAATAATCTCCGGATTTTTTGCCAATGCTCTTGCTATAGACACTCTCTGCTGCTCGCCGCCTGAAAGCTCTCCCGGGAAATTATTCTTGTGGTCTTTTAGTCCGACCCTTTCAAGCATATCTATAGGGTCCACAGCATTAGGAGTAATCTCTTTTACAAGTTCAACATTTTCCCTTACAGTAAGTGTCTGGATAAGATTGTAGAACTGAAATACAAATCCTACTGTTGAAGCTCTGTAATCAGAAAGCTCGTTCCTTGACAAATCCGAAATATCCCTGCCATTCACAACAATTCTGCCGCTTGTAGGTGAATCAAGTCCTCCAAGTAAATTCAGCAATGTGGATTTTCCCGCGCCTGACGGACCTAAAACGACAACTACACTGCCCTTTTCCAGTTCAAAAGAAACATTATCCAAAGCATTAAGTGTATGTTCACCACTTGTATATGTCTTTGTAACATTTATAAATTCTATTATTTTTGACATATGTATCGTCCTTTCATTATTACTAAAATTGTGTTAGTTAACTCAACTGTATGTTAGCATATACTAACTTCTATGTCAATAATATTTTCAGATACATTATCTATCTCACAATAACCTTTAGACATGCACATCATCAACTAATTACGGGCGGCAGATAAACTGCCGCCCGCGCTTCTATGTCTTATTAAGCTTTTGCTTTACTGTCAGATTTCTTATTAACCTTTTTCTTCCCATCAAAATATGACGTTATATTATTTACCAGCGTATCAGTTCCGTTCTGGATTATAATTGCACTGATAAATATGATTCCAAAGGTAATTGCCATTATCTTTAAATATTCAGGCGTATTGATAACTTTGCCTGTATACGGACCGATAATCCACGCCGTAAATACATGATGTATAAGGAATATGCAGTATGAATATTTTGCAACAAATGTTACCGCCGACTGTATCGCCTTTTGCGGCGCAAAATCTATCTTCTCCAGCTGATTTCCTATCCACGAAAGCAGCACAAAGGAGCTTGCACCCTGCAGGATTATGATAAACATCACATCCACCGGCCAAGGTCTTATAATACATAACACAAAAACTATTGCCGATATCAGCGCATGAATCCAGTTGACTTTTTTAATATATAAGGCAAAATATATTCCGAACGAGAAATCCAGTATTCTAAGCAGTGCGTCAGTATCCTTCGGTCTGTTAAAAGGATAAAATATCGTGAATACAATGTACCATGCGATAAGCACGCAGGCTGTAATCACAGGATATTTTTTTATCAGATAAAATACAAACGGGAACGCCAGATACAATAAGAGTATCGCTCCGACATACCATTCTCCGACCAGATACGAGGTCTCAATGCCTGCTACCGCAAAATATCCGTCAAAACCTGTCAGCGTAAGTATAAACTTCTTTATAAACAGCTGCCCTGCCGGAACCATAAGCATAATATACGCTGCAAGATATGCAGCCCAGAAAAGCGGCAGTATTGCCTTTATACGCTTGCCGTAATATGCTAATATCCTTTTCACAGAAAGTCCGCTCTCTCCGGTTTTCTGCTCCATTCTGTTCCATGACAGCGCCGCCATACAGCCCGACAGGATAAAGAACAAGGATACGCCCTGCTGTCCCAGTGTCAGATTCTTTCCTGCATATACGCGGTAGTGTCCGTAGCTTACTCCAATCGCCTGCAAACTCATATTAAAGTGAAACACTAAAATACTGAGCATTGCAAGAAATCTTATTAAATCATATCTGTAAATTCTGCTCTTTTTCATCATATCTCCAACACAATTATATATTTAAGATGTTGAGGTCAAATGGTATTTTGATCTCATGATACCTGCAGATTGCCACGTACTGTGCGCTCGCAATCCTATCCGGTTATTCCGAGCAATTCTTCTGCCCTTAATACTTCTTCTTTAGTCGGCATGACAATGTCCTCAAGCGGATACTTAATGCCCAGCTTATCCCACTTAAATTTACCCAGTGTGTGATACGGAAGAATCTCGACTTTATTCACATTTTCAAGAGTTGAAACAAACTCCTTAAGCTTTATAAGTCCTGCCTCATCATCCGTAAGACCCGGCACCAGCACATGGCGTATCCACATATCCTTCCCATGCTTTGAAAGATACTCCGCCATAGCCAGAATATTTTGATTTGAATGTCCTGTAAGCTTCTTATGCTTTTCATCGTCCATCTCTTTTATATCCAGAATCACAAGGTCGGTGTATTTCATCAGCTCATCAAAACGCTCAAGAAATGCTTTGTCAGACGAAAACGGCTCGCCGCTTGTATCAAGCGCGGTATGCACGCCCCTGCTCTTTGCAATTTTGAATATCTCAGTAACAAATTCAAGCTGTAAAAGCGGTTCTCCGCCGCTTACGGTAATGCCGCCGTTGTCCCTCCAGTAGCTTCTGTACCTGTACGCCTTCTCAAACGCCTGCGCGGCGGTTAACTCCTCCGTACATTCATTGCTCCATGTCTCGGGATTGTGGCAGTACTTACAGCGCATACTGCAGCCCTGCAAAAATATAACATAGCGAACTCCGGGCCCGTCTACAAGCCCGAAGCTCTCATATGAATGAATTTTACCTTTTATATCTTCCTTGCCTTGAATAGTCTCCATCGCTTTACAATCACACTCTGTCCTGCCATCATGCTTAATTATATTATCATAATCTGTCATGGCATGTTCTTGAAATAACATCTAACTGCTGCTCTTTTGTCAAATCAATGAATTTAACAGCATATCCTGAAACACGAATTGTAAAGTTCGCATATTCCTCCTTCTCAGGATGCTCCATAGCGTCTATAAGCTTCTCTGTACCAAATACATTTACATTCAGATGATGTGCGCCCTGGTCAAAGTATCCATCCATAACCTGAACAAGATTATTGATTCTCTCCTGCGGACTGTGTCCGAGCGCATCAGGATTAATAGTCTGGGTATTTGAAATACCGTCAAGCGCCCACTCGTACGGAAGCTTCGCAACTGAATTTAGTGATGCAAGCAAGCCATTCTTCTCTGCTCCGTATGAAGGATTTGCTCCCGGTGAAAGCGGTGCACCCGCTTTACGTCCGTCAGGCATCGCAGCCGTAGCCTTGCCATACACAACATTTGACGTAATTGTAAGAATTGACGTTGTCGGCTCTGAGTTACGGTATGTGTGATGCTTCTTAATCTTAGTTAAAAATGTCTTTAACAGCCATACAGCAATATCATCTGCACGGTCATCATCATTGCCGTAGCGCGGATAATCGCCCTCTGTCTCAAAGTTTATAACAAATCCGGTCTCATCCCTTACGGTCTTAACCTTTGCATATTTTATAGCGCTTAAAGAATCAACCACATGTGAAAAGCCCGCAATACCGGTTGCAAAGGTTCTTCTTACATCAGTATCAATGAGTGCCATCTCGGCAGCCTCATAGTAATATTTATCATGCATATACTGAATAAGATTCAGTGCATTAACATATAAATCAGCAAGCCATTCCATCATGGCATCATACTTTCTGATAACCTCGCCATACTCAAGATACTCCGTTGTAATCGGCTTGTACTCAGGTCCTACCTGCTCTCTTGTCTTTGCATCAACGCCACCGTTTATCGCGTATAGCAGACACTTTGCGAGGTTCGCTCTTGCGCCGAAGAACTGCATCTCCTTGCCCGTCTGTGTAGCTGATACACAGCAGCAGATAGAATAATCATCTCCCCATACCGGCTTCATAACGTCATCATTCTCATACTGCACAGAGCTTGTACGGATAGAAATATCAGCCGCATACTTCTTGAACGGCTCAGGAAGTGACGATGAATAAAGCACAGTAAGGTTCGGCTCCGGTGAAGGTCCCATGTTCTCTAAGGTATGAAGGAAACGGAAGCAGTTCTTTGTAACCAATGAACGTCCGTCCACACCGATTCCTGCCACCTCAAGTGTCGCCCACACAGGGTCTCCCGAGAAAAGCTGGTTGTATGACGGTATTCTCGCAAACTTAACCATTCTAAACTTCATAACAAGGTGGTCGATAAGCTCCTGTGCCTGCGTCTCATTGATAATGCCGCCTCGTAAATCTCTCTCAATATATATGTCAAGGAAGGTTGATATACGACCTACGCTCATCGCCGCACCATTCTGCGTCTTGATTGCAGCAAGATATCCGAAATAAAGCCACTGAACAGCCTCTTTGGCATTCTTTGCAGGCTTTGAAATATCATAGCCGTAGGATTCAGCCATAACCTTCATCTCTTTTAATGCCCTTATCTGCTTTGCAAGCTCCTCTCTGAGACGGATTACATCATCTGTCATGGTTCCGTCGCCGCAGTTTGCCAGATCATTCTGCTTCTTTTCGATAAGGAAATCTATACCGTACAGCGCAACTCTTCTGTAATCACCTACAATTCGTCCGCGTCCGTATGTGTCAGGAAGTCCTGTAATAATCTTGTTGTGACGCGCTCTCTTCATCTCAGGCGTATACGCATCAAAAACGCCCTGATTATGTGTCTTTGCATATTCCGTAAAAATCTTATGAAGCTCAGGACTTGGCTCGTATCCATAGGTCCTGCACGCCTCCTCTGCCATCTTTATACCTCCAAAAGGCATAAATGCACGCTTAAGCGGCTTATCTGTCTGAAGTCCTACAACCTGTTCCAAATCCTTTGTCTCTTCATGAATATATCCCGGCTTGTGTGAAGTAATTGTAGATACAATATCAGTATCCATATCAAGCACTCCGCCCTTGGTTCTCTCCTTCTTCTGGAGGCCCTGCAGTATTCCCCACAATGTGTTCGTCGCCTCAGTAGGTCCTGACAGGAAACTCTCATCACCATAATATGGTGTGTAATTCTTCTGGATAAATTCTCTTACATTAATGTCCTCTTTCCAGTGTCCGCCTTCAAATCCGTACCATTCATTAAAATCTGCCATCTTACGCCTCCTATTATTCTTCACAATTTATCTTGCAAAAACATATCCTGACAGCTCAAATTATATTGTATTTGAACACATACTGTCAAGGTCGTACGATAATGTATTTAATCTAAAACATTATTCAGAATAGTTTTAAAGTTACAGCCGATAAATTCAGTCAAATTCTTGTTTTTATCAAGTTTTATGTTTTCAGACAACAAAAAAAGCGCGAGACGGGATTCGAACCCGCGACCCTCGCCTTGGCAAGGCGATACTCCACCACTGAGCCACTCGCGCATATTGAAGATTTCTCTTCGAAATATTAAATTAAATATCTGTAATCCAGATACAAGCGCGAGACGGGATTCGAACCCGCGACCCTCGCCTTGGCAAGGCGATACTCCACCACTGAGCCACTCGCGCACATCCTGAAGTATAACTTCAAGCGACAAAAGATATGATACTATAATGTTTTCGATTTGTCAACTGTTTAATTTAAATTTTTATCAAGTTGTTTGAGTTTTTTGCAAAACACAAAAAATATGATAGTATGCCCTTTCGGGCTACTTTCTCATATTGGGGCGGGTCAAAACCTCATACTTTTTCATGCAAGCATGAAAAGTATGACCTTTTGA
>JAFRXK010000041.1 GCA_017442865.1 Lachnospiraceae bacterium
CTCTCAGCGCGCCTTTCTTCCAGCTCCTTAGCAATATCTGAAAGTCTGCCCTCTATATGTGTAATGCCGGCGCGCTCAGTATTAATCTGCTCGTATGTAACCTTTATCTGACCGTTTAAATTCTCGGATAAAACGCTGAATTCATTAATCTGCTCCCTGTCAGCATTAATATTTTCATCTATTGATGCAATACTGCTCTCAAGCTCCTCGTAGCGGACTCTTAATGTGTTTGATTCTCCTGTTAAATCCTCAAGCTGTCCATTAACAATTTCCGTATTTGAATTGACATCTTTTATTTTATTGTTAATCTGTCCGCTGTCCAGAATATAAGCGTTTATATCGTATTTTTTAAGCTCTTCTTTTAATTTTAAATATTCCTTTGCCTTTTCAGACTGACGCTCTAAAGGTCCGAACTGCTTTTCCAGCTCGCTTAAAATGTCAGTAACCCTGTTTAGGTTTATCTGCTCATTCTCAAGCTTCTTCTGTGCAGCAGCCTTACGCTTTTTATACTTTACGATACCTACCGTCTCGTCAAAAAGCTCCCTTCTGTCCTCAGGCTTACCGCTTAATATCTTGTCAATCTGTCCCTGTCCGATAATAGAATAGCCTTCTTTACCAATTCCTGTATCATAAAAAAGCTCATAAACGTCCCTTAAACGGCATGGAGTGCCATTCAGGGTATATTCACTCTCTCCTGAGCGGTAAACTCTTCTGCCGACAGTTACCTCATCATAATCAATTGCAAGACTATGGTCGGAATTGTCAAGCGTAAGCGCCGCATAAGCATAGCCCTGAGGCTTTCTGTTCTGCGTACCCGAAAAAATAACATCCTGCATGTTTGAGCCTCTAAGCTGCTTTGAGCTCTGCTCGCCAAGTACCCATCTTACCGCATCGGCGACGTTACTCTTACCGCTTCCGTTCGGACCTACAATCGCAGTAATACCATCATGAAATTCAAAATTAATCTTGTTTGCAAAGGACTTAAAGCCCTGTAACTCTATACTTTTTAAATACATATCCTACCTGCCATATTCACGGATCATTTTTTATCTTTAAGCTTAAGCAGTGCTTCATAGGCTGCCTGCTGCTCTGCAGCCTTTTTGCTCCTGCCCTTACCCACGGCAATTTTATCACTGCCTATATATACTGCAACGGTAAATTCCCTGCAATGGTCCGGACCGCTTTCATCTATTATTTTGTATGATAAATTATTCGAATGCTCTTTCTGAACCATTTCCTGTAAGATAGTTTTGCTATCATAAAAGAGCTGCTTGTGCTCCAGGTCATTCATAACAAATCTGAACACAAAATCTTTTGCATTAGCAAAACCACCATCTAAATAAATTGCACCTATAAGTGCCTCAAACGCATCAGACAAAATGGAATCCCTCTTCATTCCCTCTGTCATAATCTCGCCTCTGCCAAGCACCAGAAAGCTTCCAAGATTAATTGTTCTTGCACATTCAGCCAGCGAAAACTCGCATACTGCGCTCGCCCTTATCTTCGTCAGCTCTCCCTCCGGCAGATAATCATAATTTTTATAAAGATATTCACTGCTGCAAAGCTCAAGCACTGCATCGCCCAGAAACTCAAGTCTTTCATTGCTCTTAAGCTTGTCCAGCTTTTTTTCTCCCACATATGAGCTATGTGTCATAGCATGTGAAAGCATATTGATATCATTGAACTTATAACCTATAACCTTTTGAAGCGTAACCAAATTCTGATTTCTGTCCATTACTTTCTCCCGTATGAATAAGTAATTACTTTATATCATAAAAAGCCCTCTCTATAAAGCAGCGAGGGCTTTTTAACCTTAAACACTTATGCGTTCTTTATCTGCTCAACCGCATCCGCAACAGTTACAATGCTTTCTACAGCGTCCTCCGGTATGCTGATACCAAACTCCTCTTCAATACCCATGACAATCTGCATAACATCAATTGAATCCGCACCTAAATCATCAATAAATGTAGTTTCCATGGTAATCTCTTCTTTGTCAATGTTTAATACCTCTGCAATAATGCTCTGAATTTTTTCAAACTCCATAACTTTCTTTCCTTTCTTACTTATCTGTTTCTATAATAAAACATTCTTTTAATTTTTCAATAATTTTTTGATTTTTAAATACTGCACATTGGAATATTGTATTCTTAACCTCTTTTGCAGTTGAACTTCCGTGTGTCTTTACAACCAGTCCGTTAAGTCCCAAAAGCGGTGCTCCGCCATACTGTGACGCATCAAAGGACTTAAGCGTCTTTTTTAATGCCGGTTTTATAAGGAGCGCTCCTATTTTTGAACGAAGCGAGCTCATAAGTCCTTTCTTCACAACTCCAAGAAGAGCCGAGGCTGTTCCTTCGTACAATTTAAGTATTACATTGCCTGTGAATGCCTCGCAGACAATGACATCCGCCCCGCCGTGCGGAATCTCTCTGGCTTCAATACTGCCTGTAAAATTTATGTCCTCACATTCCTTAAGTAACGGATATGTCTCTTTAACCAGAGCATTGCCCTTTTCTTCCTCGACGCCGATATTCACAATAGAAACCCTCGGCTTATCAACACCCATGACATACTGCATGTATATAGAGCCCATCTTTGCAAATTGCACAAGGTGCGAAGACCTCGCATCGACATTCGCGCCGCTGTCAACCAGCAGTGAAACGCCCTTATCAGTAGGAATAACCGCACCAATCGGCGCTCTCTCAACACCCTTAAGTCTTCCGACTATAAAGATGCCTCCGGCAAGTACTGCGCCTGTACTTCCTGCAGAAACAAATGCATCCGCCTTACCCTCCTTAACAAGCTTCATGCCTACAACAATTGAGGAATCCTTCTTACGCCTGATGGCTGTTGTTGGAACGTCATCATTTGTAATAACCTCAGTAGCATTAATGATTTCAATGTTCGCAGCCGGATACTGATGCTTTGAAAGCTCTGCCTTAACGGCATCCTCAACTCCGACCAGAAGCACCTTAATCGTGGCATCAGCATTTACAGCGTCAACCGCACCCTGCACCATCGCAGAAATTCCGTTGTCGCCGCCCATGGCGTCAAGAGCTACTATTGTATTTATATTTTTAGTATCTTCCATCATCTATGCCTCCGTGTATTATGACACCAATATCAAAAGGGCATAATTTTCTAGAACTAAAACACCTTTTGACTTCAACATCATATTATGCACTACAAAATGCACCTACTATAATATACACAAAATATATCTATAAATCAATATTTTTATAAATATATAAGAATTATTTTTAGGTGTTGATTTTGCACGTTAATATTATGCAAAGATGCATTATTTATACATTTCACTGTAGAATACCCTCATACCCGGCTCGGCACACCTGATAACAGTCACCATATCCTCTTCATCAAGACCTACACAGCCAAGCGTGTAAGGCTTTGTACCCTTACAATGCAGGAATAATGCAGAGCCGTTCGGATAAACATTTTCAGGATTTGTATCTGTGGCAATTCCGTAATTGTATTCCGGTGTATAAAGATACATCTTCTCACCATTGCACTTATGCCCGGTTTCTTCAATATCAATGATTGTATTGTAATATTCGGAATCCTCGTCACATGCGTATGTTGTAGGCTTAACCTGAATATATTTAAGAGCTGTACCTGGATTATCCCTGATTCCAAATGCTTCACGAATTCCAAAGTCACCGAGTGGAGACTTTCCGCTTCCCTCCTGTGTATCTCCCATACCATTTACACCGACGTAGGCATCTGACCTAAACATCAGGCTCCATGTATTGTTTTCATCGCGGTTTTTCTGATAAAATTCCACCTTCGCATCGCTTCCTGTCGTATGTGTTACAAGAAGAATCTGGTTTACATTATCATCATAGCGGTACTTCCACAGCTCTTCTCTTCTTGCCTGCGCACTGTCCTTATCAATCTCAGGCTGTGCCTCCTTAGCTGAATCATCAGTGTTTTTCTGACTAAATGCGTTACACCCTGATAACAAAATACTGCATAAAACCGCTATTATAATTACTTTACCTCTAAACATATGCCTTCTCCTTAAAATTATATTATGATATCCCAAAGGAAATATCCCCTCTCCTTCGCAGGAGAGGGGGAACTTTTTAATGAGGGCGATTAGTCCCTTTTAACAGTCTTTAACATCTGCCGGGACTGAATATTATTTAAATGATGGTAATTCATTTTTTACTATAACATTTTCAGCCCAGTACAAATTCTGAATCTCTGAATTATTATTATAACTGAAGGTAAGCTCTGCCCAGCTCATGCAGAATACCCATCTTGGCTGACTGTATAACGTAGAAGATGTTGGCAGCTTATCACATTCGCCAATTGCAATCATCTTGCTTCCTGCAATTCCAAGTGCGTAATTATACTTGAAGGATGTATATCCATCTCCGTTATAGAAGTCTACAGCCAGAACATCCCAATAATTTTCACCAGGATTGTACTGATCCCAGTCATATGATAAATCCTGCATATCCCATACCCAGATAAGATTATCAAGTCCTAATGTATTCTCGAAATAGTCTCTGGTAAGTCTGTAAAGAGCCTGTGTGCCATTATAGCCCTTTCTTCCGCCCCACCAGAATACGCCCTGATTCATCTCATGGAACGGTCTTACGATTACAGCAACGCCCTTACTTTGCAGATACTTAAGATATACGCCGTATTCGTCCATTCTGCTCTTCCATGCAGTGTTCAGACCTCCGCCGTTTGTAATTAAATCTGACCACTGCCAGTCTGAGAGCGATGAACATATTGCATTGCTTCCGCTGTTCCAGTCAACTCCGTATTTCTCAGAGTCCACAGATACTGTCGGCGGTGCAACATGGAACATTATCTGAACGATTGAACCGCTGTTCCACTGTCTCTCACATTCATAAATCATTGACCATCTGTTTGATACATCACTTGAAGAATACAGAAAATCTCCGCTCCAAAGTGCCGGCGCCTGACCGGTAATTGCAACTACATGGTCGGTCTGGCTTGTAGGATTTGAATTTGGTTCTCTGTTATGAATACCTATAATCGTCTTGCTTCCACTGATACTGTTCAAATATGATAACACAGCGTTTTTTGCCCTTGCTGCAGCGCTTAAGCCATCATCCTGATAAGCGCTGTAATCGAAGTTTTGGAAATAATCCTCGAACACAGGTGTCCACCACTCCAGATAACCTGTTGCGTTCGGATGAATATTATCAGCCATGTATCTCCAGTAGTCAGATGAGCTTATGTTTCTCATGTCCTGATTGTTCCACAAATCAATTATGCCGATATTCCACTTGTCCTTTATGCTATACAAAGCATTTACCATCTGCTGGTAATATGCACTGTCATAGTATGTATTCGTATAGAAAGAAACCGGACAATTCCATGTATTCTTTGCATAACAAATAATATATTCCATCGCTCCGATTATGGTCGATGTATCAAAATCATTTAAATTGTATGAATTGCTTACGCTTCCGAGTGTCAGCTGCCTTGAAGCGTCATTAGTCGATAACTGGCAGATAAAATGGTCACAATGAGCATTTGTATCAAAGCCTCTGAGCATTCTCTGAACATATGAATCCCAGCCTGTATCAACCAGGGTCGTACCCGAAACGGCTTCCTTTACACATGTACAGTTGTTTCTTTGCGCTATATAATCCACAAACGATACACCGCCTGCAGCGGATCCGTATGTTACCGACGAACCAAGGAAGAAGAAGGTCTTCCCCTCAATATTGTTGCCTGAATCAGGCTGCGTAACCACTTCTGACGCAGGTACTGAAAGCGTTATGCTGTACGTATTATTATTTTCATTTACTTCTGCTGTTAATCTGTTCACATCATCCACCCATGCCATTATTGTGTGTGTTCCGTTCGTCGCTGACCATGTGCTTCCGTTTGATCCGCCATTACATGTAAGCTCAACTGACTGACCTGCCTTAAGTCCGCTTGAATATGAATCACACCATGTAATATTTCCTGTATTTCCGTCTACCTGTACCTGATAACCGATAATAGTTCCCGAAGGAATATCCCCGTCACCCTGATTTCTTACTGTTACTGTCCAGGTAACAGGTGTTCCGTTTGAGATGGAGCCTCCGCCCCATGCAATGTTCGTAACAACAAGGTCGTATCCGCCTGTTACCACCGGAACGTATTGTGTCTCCGGTGCCTGCGTCGGCTCCTGCGTCTGTTCCTGCGTTGGCTCCTGCGTCTGTTCCTGCGTTGGCTCCTGTGTCGGCTCCTGTGTTACTGCCTGTGTCTGCGCTTCGGTCTGCGCCTGCGTCTGCGGCGCATAATTATCACCCTTAAGCTCAATCCAGTTAATTGCATAGCCTGCTGCTCCTCCTGCCTCAAGCTTTAAGGTATGATTTCCTGACGTAATATATACCTGTGAGCTTTCAAAGGTCTGGAATGTTGCAAATGAGCCCGTGCTTTGTACATCTACTGTTGTTACAAGTGTTCCATCCAAATAAACATTGACTTTCTTTGTTCCGGCATACTTTATTGACGCTCTTAAGTATATCATATAATTGCCGCTGTCTGCCACATTTACATTGTAGCTTGCGTAATCATACCTTGCAAATCCGGTAATGTATAATGAATTCTCATACTGCTTTGTTGATACATATACACCGCCATAAGCATCCGCATAATCCTCAGCCTCGATATGAATAGCTGCATTCTCTCCCTGAGACTGCGTTGGTGCTTCAGTTTGAGCCTGCGTTGGTGTTTCAGTCTGAGCCTGCGTTGGTGCTTCAGTCTGAGCCTGCGTCTGCGGCGCAGAAGCATTGCCCTTAAGCTCAATCCAGTTAATTGCATAGCCTGCCGCTGTCGCAGCTTCAAGCTTTAACGTATGGCTGCCTGCTGCAAGAGTAATTTCCGGACTTGAGAAGGTCTGGAACGTTGCAAAAGAACCGGTGCTCCAGATGTCAACTACCGTTACCCGCACGCCGTCCACATATACATTAACCTTCTTTGTTCCCGAATATTTTATTGACGCCCTTAAATCAATGGTGTAATTGCCGCTGTCTGCCACATTAACATTATAAATTACACTGTCACTCTTTGCAAAGCCTGTGATATAAAATGACTCTTCATACTGCTTTGTTGATACATATACGCCACCTGTCGCCCCGGCATACTCCTCCGCTTCAATATGGACTGTTGTCGTCTGTCCCTGCGGCTGTGTTTCAGGCTGTGTTAATGGTGTCTGTGTCTCAGGCACTGCATCATTGCCCTTAAGCTCAATCCAGTTAATTGCATAGCCTGCCGCTGTCGCAGCTTCAAGCTTTAACGTATGGCTGCCTGCTGCAAGAGTAATTTCCGGACTTGAGAAGGTCTGGAACGTTGCAAAAGAACCGGTACTCCAGATGTCAACTACCGTTGCCAAAATTCCATCCACATAAACATTAACCTTCTTTGTTCCTGAATATTTTATGGATGCTCTTAAATCGACAGTACATCTTCCGCCTCTTGCAACTGTTATATCATATGTTGCGCTGTCGCCCTTTGCAAAGCCTGTAATATATGATGAATTCTCGTACAGCTTCGTGCCAACAGCAACACTGCCTGTTACACTATTATAATTTTCCGCCTCAATATGTACTGTTTCAAGCGACTCCTGCACACTATTAACATTATGATTATACGAAATCTTTACTCCGTAATTACCCTCTGTCTTATTTGCTTCATCAAGACTCAAGCCGCCGTCCATCACAAAATCACCGGTTATTTTTGCAGTATTATATGAAACATTTCCTGTTCTTACAAGTGATAAATTATCGGCAAATACTGCCTTGCGAATATTATTACCAACAATACTTACCTTGACTTCATTTGTTGTGACAAAAATATTATTAATCTCAACATTTATCATACTATCGCTTTTCTGAGTAATACTTCTTGAAGCAATAATATTATTATCGCTGTCTGTTATCATTAAAGTATAGTCTGTCAATGATGCATCATTCTGAATTCTGAAATCGCCCTTTAATGTATACATACCAATAGGAACGTTATTTACTGTCTGATTTAAATTAAAACCGAAGCTGTTTTCAGCATAACCTACAAATGCTCCGTTTTCAACCTTTATTGCAGACCAGCCGTCTCCACCCGAATAGGCAGAATTCCAATATAGCGGCAAATAAGGCCATGCTGATTCAGTAGCACTCATATCACCATTTGTTATATAATTACTTTTTAAATTGCCTGCATATATTTCATCAACGAAAACATCCTGCCCAGTTTCAGTATAATTGTTGTTATTCAATATAACAATACTTAAAGCCTTCACATTGCTAAAATCAGCCTGGGCAGCGCCGTTTAAAGCCTTTTCAGCTGCATTCTGGACAAATGAATCAAATGCAAAAGCAACCTGACCGCTATAATATCCTAACGGATAGCCTGCTTCCCACACGTGATTATTTGCATCCGTGATTCTAAATAATAAAGTGTCGTTCATGCGCCCGCCTGATATCCATGCAAAAAGTGCGTCATATCCTGAAAAATCCACCCCATTCAGATTCTTCTTAAACACAAGTTCTGCACCATCCGAGCTTTTTTCATATTGAGACACCAGCAAATCGTCTGCCCCCGAATACGCTTCACCATTCTCAACAACTGTACCCTCAACAGCTTTTACAGTGTTTTCCCCATAAAACACACTGCAAAGCATACACATCAGTAACCCGATGCTAATAATTATTTTGCCTTTTTTTATTTTCTTCACTAGCAATACCTCCTTATTGATTTTATTATATTTATTATATTTATTATTTTTTTGTTTCGTCAATATAGTAATTATTACTTAATCCTTTAATTAAATATTTTCAAAAAATACTCAAAAATACTTGTGATTAGTCAGAAATTTTATTATAATTACTAAAAGGCATTGTTCTAATGCAAACAAATTCATAAGAAAAAGGAGACTTATATATGAATGACAACATAACAATTCTTAAACATCCACTACTTCAGCATAAGATTTCGATTTTAAGAAATAAAAACACCGGAACCAATGAATTCCGCCAGCTTGTTGAAGAAATTGCTATACTTATGGGCTACGAGGCTTTAAGCGATCTTCCTACAGAAGATGTTGAGGTTGAGACACCTATTGAAAAGTGCATGACTCCTATGCTTGCCGGTAAAAAGCCTGCTGTCGTACCGATACTCAGGGCAGGTCTTGGTATGGTAAACGGAATCCTTACCCTGCTTCCTATGGCAAAGGTCGGACACATCGGTCTTTATCGTGACCCTGTAACACATGAGCCGCACGAGTACTACTGTAAGCTTCCTGATCCTATAGAGCTTCGTACTATCTGTGTAGTTGACCCGATGCTTGCAACAGGCGGTTCCGCTATTGAAGCCATTGATTTCATAAAGCAGCGCGGCGGCAAGAAGATAAAGTTCCTTTGTATTATTGCTGCTCCTGAGGGTCTTGACAAGCTTGCAAAGGCTCATCCTGATATTCAGATTTATGTTGGACATCTTGACAGAGAGTTAAATGAGAATGCTTATATCTGCCCTGGTCTCGGAGATGCCGGAGACAGAATTTTCGGAACAAAATAATTTTTCGCCGACAGATAATTTGCTTATAAAATAGATTTTTCAAAAAGCAACAGGGCTGTGAAAGCAGTCCTGTTGCTTTTTGTAGTTCGGTCATATTAATCAGTATTATTTCCTAAGGCTTACATAAACAGCCCTGTAAATTTTCCTGTAAGATATTCGATATAATAATCCGGGTTAAATTCCTCCCCTGTAATATCCTTAAGGAATTCATCTGCGGTCTTCGACATGCCGTACCTGTGAACATTTTCACGCAGATATTCTCTTATCTTCTTTATATTTTTCTTCTCAAGACACTTTTCAACATTTATCTTTTTATCCATTGCCGCATAAATCTGCGCTGCAATAGCGTTTCCAACCGCATAGAACGGGAAATATCCTATGCTGCCCTGCGACCAGTGTATGTCCTGAAGTATTCCCTCTGAATATTTTTCCGGCTTCACCCCTAAATATTCTTCATACTTCTGATTCCATATTTCAGGAAGCTTTTTAACATCAAGATTGCCGTTAATAAGTTCTTTTTCTATCTCATATCTTATAATGATATGAAGACTGTATGTCAATTCGTCCGACTCCGTCCTGATTAACGAAGGCTGCGTTCTGTTTATAGCAGTTACGAACTTGTCAATCTCAACATCTGCGAATAAACCCGGGAATTCTGCCTGAAGCTTCTCGTAAAGCGGCATCCAGAAGGCTTTGCTTCTTCCAATCATATTTTCAAACATTCTGGACTGTGACTCATGAACCGCACACGAACCGCCCTCCAGCGGCGTCATTGTTATATCATCACCTATTCCCTGCTCAAATATTGCATGTCCCGTCTCATGAATTGTTGAAAAAATCGCACTTTCAATGTTGTTCTCATAATAATGGGTAGTAATCCTGACATCATCCTTATGCAGACTTGTTGTAAACGGATGCTCGCTCTCCTGTATTACACCCCTGTTAAAATCAAAACCTAAATATTCCGAAAGAAATGTATTGAACTTCTTCTGTTTTTCAATATCTGCAGACTTAAGCAGAAAATCACAGTCAATTTTCTTCGTAACATCACCGATATTTTTCACAAGAGGAATCAGGCTTTTCTTTAATTTATCAAAGAAATCATCCAGTCTCTCAACATCAAAGCCCTTCTCATAGTCCTTCAAAAGCACATCATAAAGCGTCTTCTCGTCAGTTCTGACATAACCTGCAAACTTCTTTTCAAATTCAACAACCTTCTCAAGATACGGAGCAAAAATATCATAATCGTTGCTAAGCTTTGCCTCCTGCCACTTGGCTGCCGAAACTGATGTAAGCTCAGCAAACTCCCTGTACTCCTTTGAAGGAATCCGCCTGTTCTTATCTATCTCTTCTTCAAGCTTATCTAAAATCTTCGTCTCTAATTCACTGCACCTGCCTGATGCCTTTGCATTGTACACTGCCTGCGAAAGCTCGCTGCTTATAAGGCAGTTAAAATATTCTTCCGACAAAGCTCCTATTATCTTTGATGTTCTTTCCACGCTTCCGGCAGGCGCAAGCGTCTCCAGATCCCATTCAAATAACACTAACGCTGACTCTAAAGCCTTAAGCTTTTCAATATATACCCTTACTGTATCAAATTCCTTACTCATCTTGTACCTCCTTTTATTCCCGCGGGCAACGAGCCAGATAGACAAGCCTGCTGCGGGGTATTTGACTTTATGCTTTAAACATTATTACATTACGCTTTACAACCGCAATATAAAAAGGACTGAATAAACAGTCCTTTTTATAATACCTCTTACAAACGGACCGGTCTAAAATGCGATTCATTTGTATTCTTAACATATTGACGACTAATAATACTTCTTACTGCTCCATAAATTATCATTCTTTAATTCAAGATACTCATTGTATGCCTTTTCAAGTATCTGCTTCTCATTTTGATACTTCAGCAGATGATATGCCTCATGTATCTTGTAGTATCCCGAATCGAAGAAAAACTCTTCACGTTGCGGTTTACTGTAATAGCTGTTTGACGTCATAAGGTACCAATGAACCTCCTTTTGTATGGTATCATTGGAAACATTGAAGGAATACTGGCTCTTGCCAATGTACTTAACAATCCTGGCCTCAACGCCGGATTCCTCCCTGACCTCTCTTAATGCAGTCTCCTCAAATCCTTCGCCCGTCTCTACAGTTCCCTTTGGTAATACCCATCCTTCGTTTTTGTTTTTAAAATTCTTGTAAAGAATAAGTATCTTACCACGAAATATTACCACCCCGCCACAGCTAGTTGCCTCTGTCAATGCAATCCCTCCTGTTCAAGGTGTAACTTAACTGATTTAAGTATACATCTTTTACAGCTCAGATTCAAGTGTTCATTCAAATAAACAAAAATAAGATTTTACTTTTGACAGCATCGAATATTTTTAATCTGATGTTTCATCAAAATAAACGTCTAATATTCTCTTTGCTATCGGCGCGGCAGTTTCACCGCCCGAACCTCCACGCTCAACTATAACACTAATTGCAATCTTTGGAGCATCTGCAGGAGCAAATGCTAAAATCCATGCATGCGTATCATCTACATCTGAGCTAAACTGTGCAGAGCCTGTCTTCGCAGCTGCCTGATAGCTCTCACTTATAAGCCTTGCGCCTGTTCCTTCACTTACAACAAGCTTCATCATATCCTTAATGCATGCGGCTTCATCGGCACTCATAAGCTTATCATACATCTTAGGCTCAAAATCCACAACTGTCTTACCCTTATAATTTTCAACCCTGTCAATAACGTACGGTGTCATCATAACGCCGCCATTTGCAATGGTTGCAGCAATTAACGCATTGTGCATCGGCGATATTGTCGTCTTACCCTGTCCTATTGCAGTCTGTGCAGTAACAGCATCGGAATCATCTGCAGATAATACAAACTGACTTTTTACACAGCCATACGACCCCGGTATTGTCTTATTAAATAAAAAGTCTGAACACAAGCCTGAGAAACGCTCTTTATTGAGCGAAATACCTATATTGGAAAATGAACAGTTGCATGACTGTGCCAGTGAATGCTCCAGATCAAGCACTCCATGAACAAGTCCTCCGTAGCAATGAACCGAATAATCCTGCATTATATTATTTTCACCTGTACAATTATATAAATAGCTTTGATAATTGTCAGGATGCTCTCTTAAATATTCAAGCGTGGTCATCACCTTAAAGGTCGAACCCGGCGCATACACACCTCTCGTCGCCTTATTTAAAAGGCAGTCATTGCCCTGGATTGAATTTATTGCCTCCCAGTCCTGTTCAATAGTATTCGGATTGAAGTCCGGCTTTGAGACCATTGCAAGTATTCTGCCTGTATCAGGCTCCAGCACAACACATGCCCCCCTATAATCGCCCAGTGCATCATATGCCGCCTGCTGAAGCCTTACGTTAAGGGTTGTAACAATATTGTCGCCGGTACGCTTTTTCCCGCTCACATCATCCGCAATCTTCTTAAAAATGCTTTCATGCGAACTCACCATATAAAAATTACCCAGAGCTTCTATGCCAGTATAGCCCTTTTCAACATGTCCTACGCTGTGGGCAAAAAGGTTATTGTATGGATAAATTCTCTTTTCTTCGCCAAATTCATCAACAACTGTCTCTGCAAGCTTTTCGCCATCACTACTGAGTATGCTGCCTCTTACAACATGTTCAGAATATGAAGAAAGTCTTTTATTATGCGCACTGCTTATATAATCATCCTTTTTAAACAAAAGATAATTGCAGAAATATAAACCCATCATGGTGAAAATAACAACAAATATGCATATTATCACCCTAATATTTTTATTCATAATCTGATGCGCCTCCTTTCCTGTTATCTGATGTTGTATGTTTTAATATGTAAAAACATATTTCCTTTATCTGCATATATCTCCATGCCCTGCGAGTTATTTTATATTTGCCTGTAAATATCTTATTATTTTATACGTTTTAAATTTCCAAAGCCCTGTATCAGTCCAAACATAATAAGCAAGCTTGCAATTGAACTGCCTCCGTAGCTTATAAACGGAAGCGTAATACCTGTTGATGGTATAAATTTTATAACACCGCCAATATTTAATATGACCTGCACTGCAAATATACAGCCAAAACCCACAAGCACAAGCTTTATATATTCGGACGCCGCTCCCATTGCCATAAGCATCACCTTGATAACAAACGCAAGATAAATAAGTATAAGACAAAACGCCGTTATTCCGCCAAGCTCCTCCGCAATCGCTGCAAAAATAAAATCCTTTGTAACAATTGGTATCGTCTCAGGAATACCCTTATAGAAGCCCGAGCCCATCCAGCCGCCCGTGCCTATCGCAAACAATGACTGTGCAATCTGATATCCGTCTCCGGTAATATCCTGCCACGGATTCAGCCACACATCAACTCTTGTCTTAACATGTGCAAAGAATCTGTATGCAAAAAACGAGCCGATTCCGACAGCAATAACTCCAAGCGCCAATATTGCAAAGGTATCAACTGCCATAAACAGCATAAACAGGTACGCGCTGCCAAGTATAAGTGACATACCCAAATCCCTTGAAAGCACAAGAATAGCTATATGAACTATCATAAAAAGAGTTCCAAGCGCAATATTGCCCTTTTTATTTTTATCCTTGAACAACCCGGCGCACATCAAAACAAATGTTATCTTTACAAATTCCGAAGCCTGAAAAGATATCCCGCCTACAGGTATCGAAAGCTTTGCCCCTCTTTCATAATTTGCAAATACCAGTATTACGGTCAGCGCAAGTATGCCCACTATGGCGCATAATACCGCTATAACATCACTGCTCTCAAGCAATTTGACAGCCGGCGGTATAATCAATGAAATCACGACAAACACCGCAATTATTATACAATGCTTAAAAACAAGCTCCGGATTGATTCTTTCAAGCATAATAATACCTATAGTAAGCAGCATTGACACTATATTTACAAGCACCATTGATGAGCTTTTGTAAGCCTTTAAAAATATAGCGTTGTACACAAGCACAAAAAAGAACTGCAGAAAATACAGGGACAGTATTCTTCCGTCAGATGTGTGCAGCGCCACGGCAATATTACCGATAAACTGCACAACAAATACACAGACAAGCTGAAGCTTCTCTGCCGTGCTATCATCCGGGTCTGTTTTTTTTGTAAAAACACTATGGTAAGCAGAAAATGTAAACACCACCATAGCAATCATAATTATATACTTTGCCGAATCAATCAATAGCTGTCCCAATTAATCACCTACTCTATTCCCCGCAGGAAATGTCCCTTTGTATATTTCTCATTTTCAATCTCAACATGCTCATTAAGCACAAAGCATCTGTAATATAAGTCAATAATCTTAGAGCACTCTGCGCCATCCTCTATCGTAAAATCAAGTCTTACCGCTCTTGGAGAAAGCCTCTCAACCTTCTGTCTGCATCCCGCCAAGGATGTACATACACTATTATATAACATATTATAACAAAATGTACACTTATTCTTGACTGGAAATGACATTTGTTTTCTGTCTCTAATATAAATCTGCTGCGGCGTCTTCGAACACCCCATAGTGTTCTTCACAATACACTGGCTCGTCACCATAAGAGGCGTCCTTCCGTAAACAGGTATCTCGCTGCCGGTATGTCCTGCCCTCAAAAGTTCTCCAAAATTCAGCTCAGCAGGTATAACAAAATGATTTATACCCTGTCTCTGCAAATAAGCCTTTGAAAGGCTGTTGTATGCATACAATGAGCCTTCACCGATTATGCATCTGCAGTTTGTATTATCAATAAGCCACTGTGCCTCATCAATTGTCTTAACCGCCACCGCATCAAACCTGTCCGCAATATCAATAAAATATTTATCAAAAACATCCTTTGTGGAGCGTTCAAAAACCGCCGGCAAAACGTAAATACAGCCGATACCATATTTATGAACATAATCAACATATTCCAAAGCCTTCTGCGGTGGAAATGATGCACTGTCAAGATAAATATTATCCGCTTTGCCGCTTGCAACAGCCGTCTTAAGCTGCTGTGCGGTTTCTACATAAATATTGAAGTCAGGTTTACGACTTTTTTCGTCCTGCATATCCGGTGCATCAGCCCTGTCAAAACATTCGCTCTGTTTGACCGAAGCATCTGCATCATCAAAGCACTCGCTCTGCCTAACAGGAGCATCTGCATCACCAAAACACCTGCTCCGTGGAGTCAATATACTCTCTATGCCGGAATCCTCACTCTGAGAATCTGATAAGCCATCGCTTTCCGGAGCAACGCCCGGCTTTGTAGCCGTCCTTTTATATTCTGAAAGGACTGCCTCTTCAAGCCTTGCAATCGCAGTTCTTCTCAGTTCATTGATATCCTTTACACTTACAAATATATTGTCATCAACATTCATTTCCAGCTTATTGAAAACATAATCCGTGCCGCCTGTCTTGGCAAGTCTTTTTTCTATCTCCTCAGGAAGCATAGGTCTGTTTAACGCCTCCGTGACAATGCCGCCGCACTGTGTTACAAAGACATCTCCCAGACTTACCGTAAATTCAGCCTGTTTATTCTTTAAAAATGTCGCATAACCGCTGATTGCCAGCTTGTCTGCATTATTAATATATCTATCTTCGATATACTCTGTCAACGTCCTGTCGGTCTCCTTAAACGCCGGTTTTTCCTTAAAAGCCATCATGGACTTACCCTTAATGCCCCTTAAATAACCGTCTGTCTGACCGCCCCTGTCAAAAAGCTTCAGCAGCATATCCTTATCTGCCTGTTCAACCCTGTAGTCCTTAGCGCCGCATTCAAGATACATATCCATATATTTTCTGTAAATACTTACAACTCCGGCAGTATAAACAGGACTCTTCATTCTGCCTTCTATCTTAAACGAATCAATACCTGCCTCCATAAGCTTTGGAAGCATGTCTATGGTACACATGTCCTTTAAGCTCAGCACATAATTGTTCCCTCGCTCGGTCAGTACACGCCCATCCTCAGAAATGACATCATAAGGCAGGCGGCACGGCTGCGCGCATCTTCCGCGGTTGCCGCTTCTTCCACCAATCATACTGCTCATAAGGCACTGCCCGGAATAGCAGTAACACATAGCGCCATGCACAAATGTCTCTATCTCTATATCAACATTGTCCTTAATATATTTTATGTCGCTTAAGCTAAGCTCTCTTGCAGTAACAATACGGACTGCCCCCATATCCTTCGCCCATCTTGCACCATCCGCTCCGGTAATCGTCATCTGCGTACTTGCATGGAGCTTAAGCCCCGGAAACTCACGGTGCAAAAAGTCCATGACGCCGATATCCTGCACAATGACCGCATCAAGCCCCTGCTCATAATAAGGCAGAATATAAGAATAAAGCTCGCTTCTTATCTCATCTTCTTTAAAAAGCGTATTTACCGTAAGATACAGCTTCTTATCTCTTAAATGCGCATAATCAATCGCTTCTGCAATACAATCGGCTGACGTACTGTCCGCAAATGCTCTTGCGCCGAATTTTGTACCTCCGATATATACAGCGTCCGCTCCCGCCGCAAATGCCGCCTTTAAGCTCTCAAATGAACCTGCAGGCGCAAGAAGTTCATATTCATATTTTGTTTTATTCATAAGCTTAAACCTCCGCCTCCTGCCATGTTCCGCAACTTTTCTGCCATACAGCGTCAGAGCTCACACTCCAACGCTCTGATGACAGTTCACATCGCTTTATGGACGTCGTACTAAGTTGACACGTCCTCACACTCTAACGCTCTGATGAAAGTTCACATCAAAAGTTACATGGAATAATACTATTTTTCAGCCTTAATAAGCCCCAAATGCCTGTATGCAAGGTCGGTAAGCACACGTCCTCTCGGCGTGCGGCTTATAAAGCCGCATTTTAAAAGATAAGGTTCGTATACGTCTTCTATCGTACCAACATCCTCGCAAAGAGTTGCCGCAAGATTTTCAAGGCCGACAGGGCCGCCTCCAAACTTCTCATTCATGGCATTTAAAATGCCCCTGTCCACAGAATCAAGCCCGGCTTTATCCACATCCAGCGCATCCAGCGCATACTCGGCGGCATCCACCGATATGGTTCCGTCATATTTAATCTGGGCAAAATCACGCACTCTTTTAAGCAGCCTGTTGGCAAGACGCGGCGTTCCCCTTGAACGCGAGGCAATCTGCATAGCCGCCGCCTCATCAATATCAACATTTAAAACCTTCGCCGACTGCAGCACAATTCTTTTCAGTTCTTCCTTCTCATAGTATTCCATCTTGTGAATCACGCCGAAACGGTCTCTTAACGGAGCGGTCAGAAGTCCCGCCCTTGTTGTAGCTCCGATAAGCGTAAATTTAGGCAAATCAAGCCTTATTGAGCGCGCTGCGGCGCCCTTACCGATAATAATATCTATAGCATAATCCTCCATCGCAGGATAAAGCACCTCTTCTACCTGCCTGTTGAGTCTGTGAATCTCATCAATAAAAAGTATATCCCCCTCACCGAGATTGCTTAAAATGGCTGCAATCTCGCCCGGCTTTTCAATTGCCGGACCTGCGGTAATCTTAAGATTCACACCCATCTCATTTGCAATAATTCCGGCGAGCGTAGTCTTTCCAAGTCCCGGCGGACCATAAAAAAGCACATGGTCAAGAGGCTCTCTTCTCTCCTTTGCCGCCTTAATATATATCTCTAAAACGTCCTTGACCTTTTCCTGTCCGACATAATCCTTAAGATGCTTCGGGCGCAGACTGTTCTCTATACCGGCATCCTCATGCGTAAATTCAGTTGAAATAATCCTCTTCTCCATCTGATTTATGTCCTCCAAAATCATTTAAAACATCAAAAGCTTTGACAATGCCTGTTTGATTACCTGTTCAACGTCCGCATCCGCCGTCTCAACCATATTCACAGCCCTGAAGGCCTCGCTCTGCGAATAACCTAATGCCACCAGTGCCATAACAGCCTCATCCTTAACCTTGCTGTCCACAGGAACATTAACTGCTGCAGTATGTTCACTCTTGATTCTAAATGCATCCTCAAGAGAAAGCTTGTCCTTCAATTCAATAATAAGTCTCTGCGCTGTCTTTGCACCCACTCCCGGAGCCTTTGAAATAGCCTTTGCATCTCCTGCAAG
This sequence comes from Lachnospiraceae bacterium, assembly GCA_017442865.1. Taxonomy (GTDB): domain Bacteria; phylum Bacillota; class Clostridia; order Lachnospirales; family Lachnospiraceae; genus JAFRXK01. Next base: position 18,672 of record JAFRXK010000041.1, read on the forward strand.
TATGGCAAACCTCAAATCATCAGGCGTCATCACCGACAGCACTGCCAGCGCACCCTTCGGTCCGATGCCGCTCACTCCTATAAGCAGCTTAAATACCTTCAAATCATCCCTGCTCATAAAGCCGTAAAGATTCATCGCATCCTCTCTTATATAAAGATAAGTATAAATCTTCACCTCACTGCCCATCGACGGCAGCTGTGACAGCACTGAGCCGGGCACCTGAATATTGTACCCTATACCCGCCGTCTCAATGACAATCGTATTCTCATCTATCTCCGTAAGCCTTCCCTTTACATAAGAAATCATAAATATCTCCAATCTCTCTATATGTCGCACAAAACCCGCAGCTACATTTGTCTGCATTCATAAGTCTGTATTTGCAGTTTTCGCAATCCTAAGTATTCATGTGTAATATCCCTACGTCAAACTTAATATTTAGTATATCACATTTATACTTTCTAATCAACATATTCGTACAAATGTTCTAAAGCAATCTTGACAACAAACCTCGATTCAACTAAATTAGTATTATTAAATGCATCACTTTTGTCGCTTTAGCAAAACACAAATACAACTATTCTTCAACCATAAAGGATACAATATGATTACAATTACAGAACCGATTAATCCAATTACATATGACCTGTCAAGGCACGGCAAGCCTGAAGACATATTGTTTTTTGATATTGAAACCACTGGTTTATCGCCTGATTACTGCACAATCTATCTTATAGGATGTGTTTTTTATTCCGACGGGCAGTGGTATTTGAAGCAGTTCTTTGCCGAAAGTCCTGCTGCGGAGGGCGAGATACTGTTTCATTTCTTCACCATGCTCTCAAAATATTCCGTACTGATTCATTTTAACGGCGATACCTTTGACATACCTTTTATAAACAAGCGTGCGGCAAGGCTTAATATACCGCACGCGGCAAATGAATTTGAAAGCCTGGACATTTACCGCAAGATAAAGCCTTACAAGAAGCTGCTCGGTATTCCGGACTGCAGACAAAAAACCATTGAAAAGCTGCTCGGCATTCACCGTGAGGACATTTTTAACGGGGGACAGCTTATAGAGGTCTACAAGGATTATCTTGCGACCCGTGACGAGCGTGGAAAGCAGTTTTTGCTGTTGCACAACGCAGATGACCTGCGCGGCATGCCTGCGCTGCTTCCGGCACTTTATTATGCCAGACTGTTTGAGGGCGATTATACAATTAAAAATATTTCTGTCGAGGATTACAGTAAAAACAATATTCCGGATGAGGAAAGCGCAACAGGCACAATTTCCAACTTAGAATATGGGAAAAATGCCGGACAGCTTACCTTCACAATAGAATTTGAGGACATTGACCTGCCCACGCTGCTTAGCATTGCAGACAACGACGACTACACAATTACAGCAAAAGACAACATTATGAACGTCACCATAAATGTCATAAATGGTGAGCTGAAGCATTTTTTCAGTGATTATAAAAATTATTTCTATCTTCCCGACGAGGACATTGCAATACATAAGAGCGTGGCTGAATTTGTGGACAAGGAGCACAAAAAAAGAGCCACAGCCAAGAACTGCTATACGAAGAAAAGCGGATGCTTTATCCCTGCTTTCGGTATGATAAATCAGCCGCTGTTCTATCACGAATACCCGCTGAAGCATGGATATGTTTTGTTTGATGAGAATATGCTTTCAGACATGGATTTTCTTTTTGATTACTGTGATAGCATGATTAAAAGCATTAAATAATACGCACCATAAAAACTGCCGGCAAAGATTAAAGCCGGCAGTTTTTATGGTGCTTTTTGTACATTTATTTAAACACCTGAAACAGCACAATTCCCAGGACGCATATAATGCTTCCGGCGAGATTAAGCCTTGAGCGTTTCTCTTTTCTTATAATTCCTATCAAAAACAGAGATACGAGTATCATAGGCTGTATAAATGAGTAATTTGTAAGACTTATCGCTATGATTGCATTTTCCAGCAGCATTCCTATCGTGTTTGGAATACGTGCAAGTATAACTATTAAAGCACCCCTGCGGTTTTTGTCGGATATCGCATGAATCGAAACCTTAAAAAGCATTATCAAAGCTACAATAATCATTGCAGGAAGAAGCTGCATTATTGACGAGGCGTATGGTGAAAAGGCTTTTATCACTATGCCATACCCGAATTTGGATAAAAGGTAAAGCGCCAGCGGGATAATTATGGATTTGTAATCGACCTTTCCCTCCCTGCCCGACCTTGCTATGCAAACGAGTCCGACTGTAGTCACCATAATGCAGGCAATACTTATGATTTTCAGTTCTGCGCCAAAAATAACATCGCTTAAATATGAAGCGAAAAGCGTTATACCCAGCCATGCCTTAAGCTCAAATGCAGTAAGCTGCTTCAAAACGACGGCACTCATCTGAAATTCAAGCATTTTGCAGGCAGCCACCAGAATGATTGCCAGAAATGACTGCCATGTAAATGCGAAGCTTATCTTTTGAAACGGCAGGCTGAATGCAAGAAAAACCGACATTGACGAGCACATAAGAAATGTAAACTCATCCGATGTAAATTTTGCTTCGGACACCGCATATTTATCACTGAGTGATGTTATTGTATAGCAGACTGTAACCGCTAACATCATTATAACTGCGCTCATTTTTATTTCCCTTCAAGCGAATGATAGAATTCCTGCAAAACGTAGAATGCAGGCTTTCTGTGTGTTTTGTCTGCAGAAAGCAGACCCTTTGTGTTGTAGTATTTCTGGATTGCACTCGTCCTTCGAGGACATCTGAAATCATAGAGAATCCACGGCGTCATGCCTTTAATGTATGGTATCTGACGAATATTTTCGGTCTGCTGTTCATATACATACGCCTGGTAGTCCTCCGTGCCCTTATCCGTAATTGTTCCCCTGAAGCCGCTAAGCGCATCCGCTCCGAACTCAGTTATGATAACAGGCTTTTTAGGCGCGCTGTTTTTAAAAAGTTCCGGCAGCCTGCTCCATTCGGCAGTATACCAGCCGACGTATTCATTTATACCGATAATATCAAGATACTGCTCAAGCCTGTCCTCTATTTTATTTTTCTGCGAGTTTACAAGGCAGGCAGCAGAAACCATTCGTGTAGGATCCTCGCTATGAGCACTCTTTGCAAGTCCGCCCATAAACTTAAGCCTTACATCAGTGTCCTGATTTTCATTTCCCACAGACCAGATTATTACGCTCGCACGGTTAAAATCACGTCTTATAAGCTCCTTTAGCTGGTTCTCGGCGTCACAGTAGGAAGCATCGGATTCAAACTGAATATCCCAGTAAACAGGAACCTCCTCCCAAAGCATAATTCCGAGCTTGTCTGCAAGCTGTGCCATTCTCTCGCTGTGCGGATAATGTGCAACTCTCATGAAATTGCATCCAAGCTCCTTTGCAATGCGAATGTTTTCAATTCTCTCATTATCCGTAAGTGCCTTGCCGTTAAATACACTTTCCTCGTGAGCGCTTACGCCCCTGAGAAAAACAGGCTCTCCGTTTATGAAAATATCGGTTCCCCTGACACATATCTCACGAAAGCCGACTTTATCTGTAACTTTGTCACCCGCACATTCAAGCGAAACATCATAAAGCTTTGGATTTTCAGGCGACCACAATTCAGGCTCTGCCTCAAAGCTAAGAGCTCCTTTTCCGTTTTCAATCTCTATTTCCTTTGAGACTCCAAGCTCATCTATTGTAAGCTTCGCCTTTCCGGTATAATCACAGGATATTAATACATCTGTTTTAATCTGTCCAAAGCCGCTGTCAGGCACAAGCGCTATCCTGAAATCCCTGATATGTAACTTCGGCACACGGTAAATGTCTATATCACGGTAAACGCCTCCGTAGTTGAACCAGTCCGTATTCATTGCAGGAGCTTGCTCAGGACGCCTTGTATTATCGACCTGAATAAATATCCTGTTCTTATGCTGGAGATACTCTGTAATGTCAAAATAGCAAGGCGTTGAGCCACCACGATGCATTCCAACATATTTTTTATTTATAAATACGCGGCAGATATAATTTGCTGCGCCTATCTTCAAAATCACTCGCTCATCGTCACTTTGTGCAGCATACATAAATGTTCTGGTAAACACCATGCTGCCCTCATAAAGCATAAACATTTTATCAGTCGTATTCCAGCAGCACGGCAGCTTCATCATGTCCCACTCATCAAAGGAATAGTCGATAGGCAGAGTATTGCCATGTTCATCATAATATACTTCCTCAAACCACTTGCCTCTTAAAAATGTATCGTACTGGTCATACGCATAGTGCCACTGACCATTCAGTGATTCTTTCTTTCTGAATCGGTCATAAATCATACTTTCCGAAGTGGCTTTCTTCTCATAAAAAACGTTTTCGATAGGTCCCATAGCTTTACACTCCTTTATATTAATTATACCGGCTTATATATAACCAGCCCGCCTTTTCTCTCATATCCTGTATTCCACAGATTATTAAAGTCAACCCAGTTGCCTTCGCTGTAAGTCGCAGTCTTAACCATAAACTCATCTTCAAGGCTTTCATATCCCGTGATAAGGAACCAGTGCCATATATAATCCTCCAGAGATTTATCCTTATGCTGCAATATAAGACACGGTATCGGATAACCATTATCAATCTGTTCTGAAATGACCTTCTTTGCTTCATATACATCCCTGTTTCCATCAAACGGTTCCATTTTCAGGCTGCAGTCAGGCTTCACTTCTTCAATATACTCTGTAAAGCCATCAATATAAAGCTTAAGAGTGTCAACTCCCATCCATCTTGGCCTGAGATATGGCTTCATGACTGTCGAAAATCTAATATAATCATCTTTAGTAATACTGTTGATATCATATGGATATAAGCCCTTCGTTATATTATGCATATCAAAGTATATGCTGCTGTCACATGCAGTTGCTGCAGCACAGCCGCCCTTCTTCATCATAATATCACGAAACCAGTCCTGACAACCGCCATACGAATCGCCTATATAAAAATAATCAATTTCTTTCTTCATCTTAACCCCGTTTTCCAAGCCAGATACTATATATTATTCATTTCCTACAAGCTTAACAACCGTCATATCGTGCTTCAGTGCCTTAAGAACCACGCCAAACATATCCTCCGTCTTTATCTTAAGACTCGATGTATTTATACACGGATGGCATCCAACATACTCTTCCTTCAAAATATCCTCGTCAACCAGCAGTCTTACAGCATCCTCCCTGTCATTTATAAGTCCCATAATACTTACCGAGCCGGGCGTAATATCAAGATACTTCTCCATGTCCTCCGCGCCGGCAAACGACAGCCTTGCACTTCCAATCTGGTGTGACAACTCCTTTGTCTTAAACACCTTATCTCCGGGAATCATAAGAAGATAAAAATTTGTCTTCTGGCGATTGCACAAAAATAAATTCTTGCATATCTGCGCTCCCAAAACTCGGTCTATCTCTTCGCAAACCTCCATATTTGTCGCTTCCTCATGGTCCACACGCCAGTATTCGACGCCCAGAGAATCAAGTAAATCATAAGTTCTTATTTCTTTATCAAGCCTGCCCTCATTACTTTCAGGCCTGCCCTTAACTAATTCCATAATTCCTCCGAAAAATCATTTAATTTTATCGCTATAAAAAATATTTACCTTTAACATATCTTTTATTGAAGTAAATTTGCAGTCACACTATTCTCCTGTCTGCTAATATATTTCTATGTACAAATCGCCCGCAATTTTAAAACTGCGGGCGAAAGCTTGAACATTATAATAAATTATTCTTCTGTAACAGCCTTTACAGCATCCTCAACTGCTTCCTCTACAGGTGCTGCAGCCTCTTCAACTGCCTCAACTGCTTCTTCTGCTGTTTCCTCTACTGCCTCAACTGCTTCTGCTGCTGTTTCCTCTACTGCCTCAACTGCTTCTGCTGCTGTCTCTTCTACTGCTTCAACAGCTTCTTCTACAGGTGCTGTCTCTGCCACAGGAGCTGAAAGTGCCTTAATGCTAAGGCTGATTTTCTTTGTCTCTTCGTTGAAATCAACAACCTTTGCCTCGATTTCCTGTCCAACTGTAAGAACATCTGAAGGCTTCTCAACACGTGTCTTTGAAATCTGTGAAACGTGAAGGAGTGCGTCAACGCCAGGCTCTAACTCAACAAATGCACCAAAGTCTGTCATTCTTGCAACCTTGCCTGTTACAACATTGCCAACAGCATACTTCTGTGCTGCATCTGTCCATGGGTTTGTCTCAGGGAGCTTAAGTGTAAGAGCAATCTTCTTGTCATTGATCTCCTTGATGCGTGCTGTAATCTCATCACCCGGCTTAAATACCTTCTTAGGATTGTCAACTCTTCCCCAGCTCATCTCTGAGATGTGAAGGAGTCCGTCTGCTCCGCCTAAATCAATAAATACACCGAAGTCTGTTACATTCTTAACTGTACCTGTAACATCCATGCCTACTTCGATAGACTCGAAAAGCTTCTTCTGCTGAGCTTCCTTAGCTGCAACGATAAGAGTCTTTCTGTTACCGATAACACGTCTCTTTCTTGGGTTGAACTCTGTAATAACGAATTCAATCTCCTGGTCAGCGTACTTGTTTAAATTTCTCTCGTATCCGTCTGATACAAGACTTGCAGGAATAAATACTCTTGCCTCGTCTACAGTAACGCTTAATCCGCCATCGAGAACGTTTGTTACCTTTGCCTTAAGAACCTCCTGATTGTTGAAAGCTTCCTCAAGGCGCTTGTTGCCTCTGTCAGCTGCAAGTCTCTTATAAGACAATGCAACCTGACCTTCTCCATCATTCACTTTAACTACCTTAGCTTCAATCTGGTCTCCAACCTTAACTGCATCATGAAGGTTGACAGAAGGATCGTTGGTATATTCACTCTTGCTGATTATGCCATCTGACTTATAACCTATATTTAAGATGATCTCATCATCTTTAACGTCGATAACCGTACCGGTGACTACCTCCCCTGTTCTAATAGTTTTAAGTGATGATTCTAACATCTGTTCAAAACTTAATTCTGACATTAGCTTTGACCTCCTCTATAATATTATTCGGGGTAGATGCACCCGCTGTAATACCTATCACATCACAGTTTTCAAACCACGAATCATCTATGTCGTCCACTGTCTGTATGTAATAAGTATGATTACATTCATATTTGCAAATCTCAAATAACTTCTGTGTATTCGAGCTGTTTCTTCCACCAATCACCAGCATAACGTCCACCTGAGCCGCTACAGCCTTTGCTTCAGCCTGCCTTTCATGGGTTGCGTTGCAAATTGTATTCATAATATTATTATTATAATTCTTTTCCTCAATTTTTGCAACTATATTGTTGAATTTTGAATAATTAAATGTAGTCTGTGAAACAATACATATATCTGTGTTCTCAGGCAATGAAAGCTGCTCCGCCTGCTCAATGGTCTCAATAACATAAGTATCGCTTACGCTCCAGCCCATAATGCCTTCAACCTCAGGGTGCTTCTTGTTTCCAACGATAATTATCGTTCTTCCCTTTTCGGATTCTTCCTTTACAATGCGGTGTATCTTTTTGACAAACGGGCAGGTTGCATCAACTATCTCGGCATTGATACTCTCAAGCAGCTCATAAATATCCCTGCTCACTCCATGCGACCTTATAATAACAATTGCATCCTTCAACTGAGCAAGCTCTTCCTTGGTATAAATAACATGGACTCCCCTGCTCTCAAGGTCCTTTACTACCTCTTCATTATGTATAATAGGTCCGTAAGTATATATCTTCTTATGACCGTCGCTGTTATTTACCTTCTCATACACCTTGTCAACTGCCCTTTTTACTCCAAAGCAGAAGCCGGCAGTCTTAGCTACAATAACCTTCAAACGAGCACCTCTTCAATTAATTAAATCTGTTATCGCTTCAACAACTTCCTCTATAGAAAGATTTGAAGAGTCCACAAGCACCGCATCCTCTGCCTTGCGAAGCGGTGAAATCTTTCTCTCCATATCTCTTTTGTCTCTTTCAATAATTTCTTCTTCTATCTCTTCTATATTACATGAAATTCCCTTCTGGGTCAATTCTAAATAACGTCTTTTTGCACGGGCTTTTGAGCTTGCAGTAAGATAGACCTTTACATTTGCATTTGGAAGCACAACAGTACCTATATCACGGCCATCCATTACCACATCCTCTTTTGTGGCAAGGGACTGCTGCAGCTTCACAAGCTTTTCCCTTACAGGAGCAAATACCGAACAGATTGAAGCCATCCGTCCGACCTCTTCATCACGAAGCCTTGATGTGACATTTTCACCATTAAGGATAACCTGCTGCACTCCACCCTCGTATTTTATTGAAATATCAATATTTGAGCATGCATTGATAATTTCCTCATCATCATCCAGATTCACTTCATTATCGATAAAATAAATGGCAATAGCCCTGTACATAGCTCCTGTGTCTATGTATATAAAGCTTAATCTTTCTGCTACAATCTTGGCAATAGTGCTTTTTCCTGCGCCTGCCGGTCCGTCAATTGCAATATTATAACTCATCATTTACTCCTTTTCCCGCAGCATATCCGGTCGACCATGCTATCTGCAGATTGTATCCGCCGGTAACTGCATCTATATCCAAAACCTCTCCCGCAAAGAAAAGGCCTTTAACCTTCTTTGATTCCATAGTTGAAGGATTGATTTCCTTCACATCAACGCCGCCCTGTGTAATAATTGCCTCTTTAAAATCCCTAAACCCGCAGATGCTGACCTTAAAATCTTTAACGGCACTTACTAAATTGCTTCTTTCTTCCTTTGAAATTTCATTCACCCTCTTGTCAGGCGAAATGCCGCTCTTTGCAATCACTATCGGTATAAGCTTTTGCGGCAGGAGCTTATCAAGGGCATTTTTAAACTGCCTGTTCTTTGCTTCATCAAAATCCTTAAGTATTCTTTTATCAAGCTGCTCCACAGACAGCGCAGGCTTTAAATCTATAGAAAGCAGCAGCTTCTCCTTCTGAAGATATCTTCCTATATAGCTGCTGGCGCTTAATATACACGGTCCGCTCACTCCGAAATGCGTAAAAAGCATTTCTCCGAATTCACTATATAATTTCTTTTTGCTGTTGTAAATATTTATTTCAACATTTTTTAAAGACAAGCCCTGAAGCTCTTTTATCCATACATCATCTGAAACCAGTGGAACAAGTGCCGGACTTGCAGCTTTAAGCTTCATGCCTGCTTTTGCCGCAATATTGTAACCATCTCCGGTTGAACCTGTAGCAGGATAGCTTAAGCCTCCGGTCGCAACTATTACTGCATCTGAGCTAATCCTTTTTCCACCGCTAAGAATGACGCCTGAGCATCTGTCACAGCCTGACGCTTCATCTTTTTCAATAATAATGCTTTCAATCTCTGTATTTAATTTAATATCAACGCCTGATGAATTCAATGCATTCTCCAGAGTCCTGATGACATCCGAGGACTTGTCTGATTCGGGGAAAACCCTGCCTCCGCGCTCAATTTTAAGCTTAAGTCCGTCATTTTCAAGAAAGCTCATCATATCCTTATTTGTAAAGCCATAAAATGAGCTGTACATAAATCTTGGATTTGAAACTATATGCTCAAAGAAATCCTCTTCGTCACCGGCATTCGTAATGTTGCATCTGCCTTTTCCGGTAATATACAGCTTCTTCCCAAGCTTCTCATTTTTCTCAAACAGTATGACTTCATTTTTGTCAGCGGCTGCAGATATTGCCGCCATTATACCGGCGGCTCCGCCGCCGATTACAAGTACTTTTTTCATAAATACCTCTAATTATCCAAAACCGTACAAACCGCTGTCTGCTGTTCTTATAATTTCAGATTATTGAATAACAGGAGGTCAATCCAAAGACCAACCTCCTGAATTATCTCATTTGCTATAATGACTGCATTAACTGTATGTATCAGTTTTCCAGCCGATATCAATTAAACCGGATATACCTTGCTCTTTGTATCTGCAGTATTCGGGTCTACCTTTGTCTGCTGAGCTTCTCTATACTTGAAGAAATCAGTAGCAACCTGTGGGAACAGTGCGTATGAAAGAACGTCCTCCTCCTGCTCCTTGTACTGGCTCATCTGTGCCTCAAGCTTATCAAGCTCGTTCTCAATTAAATCTGCCGGACGGCATGTAATTGGCTTCTGGTCGCCAATGCACTTCTCCTGCACCTTCTTGTCAAACGGTTTTACAGTCTGTCCGTACTCACCAAGAAGAACTGCCTTTGTCTCCTTTGTAACCATCTTATAACGCTCGCCCATAAGAACATTGAATACAGCCTGTGTACCGACAATCTGTGATGAAGGTGTTACAAGCGGTGGCTCACCGAGGTCCTTACGAACTCTAGGAACCTCCTCAAGTACGTCGTAGAACTTATCCTCAGCGCCCTGCTCCTTAAGCTGTGATGTAAGGTTTGAAAGCATACCGCCAGGTACCTGATAAAGAAGTGTCTTAATGTTAACGCCAAGGTTCTTTGGATTAATAAGTCCGTTCTCAAGGCACTCGTCTCTGTATGGACGGAAGTAATCAGCTATCTCAGCTAAAAGTTTCTGGTCGTAGCCTGTATCGTAAGGTGTTCCCTTAAATGTCTCGACCATAACCTCTGTAGCAGGCTGTGATGTACCAAGTGCAAATGGTGATATAGCACAGTCAATTACATCAACGCCAGCCTCAACTGCCTTAAGGTATGTCATTGAAGCAACTCCAGATGTGTAATGTGTATGAAGCTGGATAGGAAGGCTTGTTGTCTCCTTAAGAGCAGTAACAAGCTCTGTAGCCTTGTATGGAAGGAGAAGTCCTGCCATATCCTTTATACAGATTGAATTTGCTCCCATATCCTCAATCTTCTTTGCCATATCTGTCCAGTAATCCAAGGTATATGCATCACCTAATGTGTAAGACAGGGCAACCTGTGCATGTCCACCCTCCTTCTTTGCAGCATTAACTGCTGTCTGAAGGTTGCGGATATCATTAAGACAATCAAAAATACGAATAATATCAATACCGTTTGCAATAGACTTCTGAACGAAATATTCTACTACATCATCTGCATAATGACGATATCCTAAAATGTTCTGTCCTCTGAAAAGCATCTGAAGCTTTGTATTCTTAAAACCGTCTCTTAACTTTCTAAGTCTTTCCCACGGATCTTCCTTAAGGAAACGAAGTGAAGCATCAAATGTTGCACCACCCCAGCACTCAACTGCATGATAGCCTACCTTATCCATCTTATCAACGATAGGTAACATCATCTCAGTTGGCATTCTTGTAGCAATTAAGCTCTGGTGAGCATCACGAAGAATAGTCTCCATAATGCCTACAGGCTTTTTCTTTATATCTGCCATGATAGGTCCTCCTAAAATTTCTATACTATATTATCAAAATCGTACTTCGCCATGCGCATTCTCGTGAACTATCGTTCACTCGCACGCGGGCTGTCGCATCTGCATCGTTCCTCGCCATGCGCTCTCTCGTGAACTGCCGTTCACTCGCACGCGGGCTGTCGCTATCTGCATCGTTCCTCGCCATGCGCTTTCTCGTGAACTGCCGTTCACTCGCACGCGGGCTGTCGCCCTATACATTTAAAATTGTAATTGCCTGTCTGTAAGCAAGCTTACATCAGTCAATTAAATTTTAAATGTGCATGGCTCGTAGCTTTCGCGATGATCACTTTACTCCGAATATCGCCATAAATGTTCCGGCTGCGACCGCAGTACCGATAACACCGGCAACGTTCGGTCCCATAGCGTGCATCAAAAGGAAGTTTGTAGGGTCTGCCTCTGCGCCGACCTTCTGTGATACTCTCGCTGCCATAGGCACGGCTGAAACGCCGGCTGAACCGATAAGCGGATTAACCTTGCCCTTTGTAGCTTTACACATAATCTTACCGAATATAACTCCGGCTGCAGTACCGAAGCAGAATGCTGCCAGACCAAGTATAACAATCTTAATTGTATCCCAGTTGAGGAATGCCTCTGCACTGGTTGACGCTCCTACTGATGTACCGAGAAGTATAACTACGATATACATAAGCGCATTTGATGCCGTCTCTGTAAGCTGACGTACAACACCACTCTCCTTAAAGAGATTACCTAACATAAGCATACCAACAAGCGGTGCCGTTGTAGGAAGTATCATACATACAACAATAGTAACGATAACAGGGAAAAGAATTCTTTCAAGCTTTGAAACAGGTCTTAACTGCTCCATCTTGATTTTACGCTCTTTTTCCGTAGTAAGAAGCTTCATAATAGGCGGCTGGATAATCGGAACAAGCGACATATATGAATATGCTGCCACCGCAATAGGTCCCATAATCGCTGTCTGTCCGAGCTTTCCTGCAAGGAAAATAGATGTAGGACCGTCAGCACCGCCGATGATAGCTATTGCCGCTGCCGCTTTATCTGAAAAGCCAAGAAGCATCGCTCCTATGTATGCTGCGTAAATACCAAACTGCGCAGCAGCACCGAGCAGGAAGCTCTTCGGATTTGCAATAAGCGGACCGAAGTCTGTCATCGCACCTACGCCCAGGAAAATAAGTGAAGGAAGGATGGCCCATTCATCCAGCTTAAAGAAATAATTAAGAAGTCCTCCATCCTGCATAATAGGCGGATAAATATTAACAAGTAACATACCAAATGATATTGGCACAAGAAGAAGCGGCTCATAGCCCTTCTTTATTGCCAGATAAAGAAAACCGCACGCAACTGCAACCATCACGTAATTTCCCACAGTAAGCTGGGCAAATGCAGTCTGACCCGCAAGGTTTTCCAATGTATCAATAATTGTGCTCATTTTCTATCCTCCATTTCACATTGTTAAAGTTTTCATTGTCAAAAATCACAATGGAAATGAAACTTAGTTCATTGTAGCAAGAAGTCCGCCTGCCTCAACAGCATCGCCAACAGCACAGTCAATACTTGCGATTGTACCATCCTGAGGAGCAACAACAGGAATCTCCATCTTCATAGCCTCAACAATAACTACAGGATCGCCGGCCTTTACTGCCTTGCCGACAGCGGCCTCAATCTTAAATACCTTTCCTGCTGCACCGGCTGTAATCTTAACTGCGCCTGCGCCGGCACTTGCTGCAGCCTTTGGTGCTGCCTTTGGTGCTGCTTTAGGTGCTGCCTTTGGTGCTGCAACAGGAGCTGCAGCTGCATTTGTCTCTTCAACAGTTACATCATATGCTACACCGTTTACTGTAATTGTATAACTCTTCATAAATATATCCTCCACTTTCTATGCTCTCTTCCATGCATTGTTCTTTGAACGTTTAATACTTCTTACTCTGAAGCCATCCACACTTGTTCCCTCGGCTGCTGCAATCGCTGCTGCAATAACTGCTATAAGCTCGTTGTCATCAACATACTCCTCAGCCTCATCAGGAATCGTCTCTACAACTGCCGGCTTAACCTCTTCAACTGCTGCTTTCTTCTTGGCTTCAGACCTGTTCTGAAGCTTTGAAATCAGCGTAAAGCATGAAATAATTAAGCTGATTAGAATAAGAACAATAAATACTGTACCCATTCCAAGCAGTGTATTAATAAGCGCTTTCATTAAAATCTCTTTTAATGTAAGTCCTGAGGCATCACTTGCGCCGCATGCCGTAAGTGAAAACATACTAAGCATGGAACATACAATTAATAATGTCTTTTTTATTTTCATATGACCACCTCGTATTAAACTGTACCATGTTTTTTATTAGGACGGTTCTCAATCTTTGTATATAACATCTCAAATGCACCGATAACGTACTTTCTTGTATCCTTTGCATCTATAATATTATCAATATATCCTCTTCTTGCAGCTGAAACAACATTTGACTGAAGTGCAGCATACTCTGCAGCCTTCTCATTTACAAGTGCTGCGCCGCCGCCTGCCGAAATCTCATCAGCGTAAATAATCTTTGCTGCGCTTACGGAATCCATCATACCTACAGAAGCGTCTGCCCATGCAAATGTCATATCTGCGCCGATAGACTTATTGTTCATTGCAAGATAAGATGTACCGTATGCCTCACCTATAATAACATTAACCTTCGGAACTGTTGCGTTTGCAAAAGCATAAATAAGCTTTGCGGCAGCCTTTGCAATCTTAACCTCTTCAGCCTTTGTTGCCTTGTAGCCCTTAACGCTTGTAAGTGTAAGTACCGGAATGTTAAATGCATCACAGAAGTTCACAAACTCAGCAGCCTTGTAGCAGCCTGACGCTGTAAGCACGCTGTCAAACTTCTCTGTAACATTGCCATCCTCGTCAAGAATCTCACTGCGGTTTGCAACTGCGCCTACAGTAGTTCCGTTCAGGCGTATAAAGCCTGTAACCATCTCTTTTGCATAACCTTCCTTGGTCTCAAAGAAGAAGTTATCATCTGAAATTGCAGCAAGAGCCGCTGATGTATCTCCGGCAAAACCTTCAACGCCTTCGCATACACGGTTAAGGTCATCCTGAGTCTCCTCATAGGACATATCCTCTTCATTGTTTGCAGGAAGAATAGAAATCAAAGTTCTTACCTTCTCTATAAGCTCAGCCTCATCGCCTGTAACATCTACAGTGCCGGCATCATTCTTAAACTTGGCAGAAGCAGTGTCACACTTTGAAGCAATATTTCCATCAATTGCGTCAGGAGCATTAACGAACATCTTCGCCTTTGTCTCCATAAATGTAAAGTCAGTAATGGCAGGAATAACAGCCATACCGCCTCCGCATGAACCCATAACCATAGTTATCTGTGGAATAACTCCCGATGCATTAACCTGGTCAAGATACAGACCTCCTAATGCATTGAGTGCATCTGTTGCCTCCTGAAGCCTTAATCCGTTACAGTCAATAATGCCGATAACCGGGGCTCCCATCTTCATAGCCATAGAATAAACCTGAGAAATCTTCTTTGCATGCATCTCGCCTACAGAACCGCCTAAAACTGATGCATCCTGGCTGTATACATATACGAGATTACCATTGATAGTACCGTAGCCTGTAACAACGCCGTCTGCAGGAGTTTCCTTGGTCTGCATATTAAAATCGGTGCTTCTTGCTGATATAAGACTTCCGATTTCAACAAAGCTCTGAGCATCAAGTAAGCTTTCAATTCTACCGCTTGCATTTTTTGTTGAATTACTCATTTTGCAGTCCTCCAATTATATTTATATTGTAAAATCAATTTTCCACCACATAACATTCTAATGCCTGCAAGTATTTTTTTCAAGTTCTTTATTGGCAAAATTGTATTATTTTTTTGCGGATTTCTATTTGTCTTATAACAATGTGATATAAAATATACTATTCAAGCTGTCTTCTTGTATAATATCCGGTATCAATTATTAATTTTTCATAATTTTCATAGTCAACGCATACCGGTTCACATAAATAAACCGGAGCATTTATAAATCCGTTATTCAGGGATTCTGCATCAAATTCAGGCACCGAAGAATTGTTCAAAACAGCCTTTGCAAGCTCCACAGTCTTTCCGGTCAACGCCTTATAATCCATAAGCACGGTCATTCCCTGCTTTTTTTCCGCAATACTTTTGACCGATTCAAGTGAACAGCCACAGCCTGTAACTACAGGAAAGGTTCCATTATAATGGTAATCCACAGACTTCACTACCTCCTGTGCAATATCGTCATTGACGCAAAGCACCGCATCAAGAATCTGCTCCTCATCATAATACTCTTCAATCAGCCTTCTCATTCTTTTCGATGCGGTATTATCATCCTCTTCAGTCTCAAAATTCACAGTAATTGTCTCAGCATACGACATATCGCCTGACAAAACCTTAAGCACCCCTGCATCAAAATATGGCTTTAAAACCTCCATTGCACTGTCATAATGTCTTTTTGAATAAACCTCACCGCTTGCTCCGGAAAAAATCTCTATATTGTATGTAACATTTCCCGGACAGTTGTCAAGGTCAAGCCTGTCTGCTATATATTTTCCCTGTAAATATCCTGTTTTTGAATCATCAAAGGCAACATAATATGAAACCTCGTCACTATTGCTTATAATCTCATCATAGGAAATAATACAGGCACCTCCTGCCTTTGCCCCGGCAATAGCCTGTCCGATTTTATCTGCATCAACAGCATCAATTATAATAACCCTGCACTTATCTGCTAAATGCTGTTTAATCTGTGAAGCCTGAAGCTCAACGTTATTTGACGCATAATCAAGTTTAACGTTATATCCGGCGCCTTCAAGCGCTGATTTTATGGCATTACCCTCCTGGTTCTGCTCAATATCTTCTTTTGAAGCAAATAACACAGCCACATCCGGTTTAACCGGTTCAGGCGGCTGCTCTCCACAGCCGGAACACAGGCATATAAAAACTGCAGTCATAACAATGCAGCTGATTCTTTTTATAATTTTCATAGCACACCTCAAAAAGCATCAAATTATCTCAATTATATTATTCATAAGCTTTATTGTCAATTGCGGATAGATGGGCTTTTCCACCTTAAAGCGTGTCGTTATTATGTGAATTACCCTTATCGCTAAGGGCGTGTCGTTCACATTCACTCATTAGTCTGCATGAGTTTCATACAAACAAAAAGACCGAAAGCTTAATCCACCTTCGGTCTGTCATGCAGTTGACGGGACTTGAACCCGTACGAGCGCAATGCTCACTAGATCCTTAGTCTAGCGCGTATGCCAATTCCGCCACAACTGCGTATTTAATTTGTCATCTCGCTGATGACTTCATTATAATATCACTTAAGATTCTGTTTGTCAACACTATTTTTAAATTTTTTTATTTATGTGTTTTGTTTGTTTTGTTTGAGCAAATTATACAATATCAATATCATTGTTCATTTTATAAAAGCTAAAAAAATATTGACAACTTCAAATTAAACTGCTATACTGATTTAGCATTTAATTTTGCAGTTGTGGCGGAATTGGCATACGCGCATGATTCAGGTTCATGTCCACGTCAGTGGGTTCGGGTTCAAGTCCCGTCAACTGCACTTACTAAGGATGGAAGGGTTATAATCTCTGCCATCCTTTTTGTTTTAATGTCTTATATATCTGCTGCATACATGTCAATCCTCTCCTGCAGCCGCCAAGTCGCCTGTTCAGCTTTACAGACGTACAAACCTATTCCGCTTTTACCGCCCTTATATACAGCTGACTGTTTGCATAATCAGGCAGTGTGATTACCGCGCTGTCACCCTCTGAATCTCTTGACAGACGCCCGTTTATCATATTTGCAAAGGCTCTTACGGCTTTCTTCTCATTGTCAGCCTCAAGCCTCGCCTCATCAATATATAACATGATATCGCGCTTCTCCTCGCGCGCCAATTTACCCTTTTTAGCCTTAAAATCTTCAAGTTCAAACCTGTAATACATCTTTACCCCTCCAAAGTGTATCAATACTTGAATTAGTCTATATTATATTTATTAAAAAAGCAAGTCTATTTTGCATTATTGACATTTATATCATCAGGAAAACACAACAGGCTCTGTTCAGCTCTGTTCAGCCCTGTTTATCATAAAAAACAAAATTATAAGGGAGTTTTTATGGACTGTAATTATCACTCAACCAAAGCATTACTTAAAGAATATCGCGAGCTTGAATTTGTAGCCTGTACGTATACAAAAGCCGGTCAGACTGCAGCCATCCGTGAAACAGGCACTGCCTATTACGACAGTACATATGATAAATACATAATGTTTAACAGTATCAAAAAAGGACTTGACACTCTTAGAAGGCTCCCTTCACACGGAGAAATGCTTTATAAAATAATATACTACAACTATATTTCGCCAGAAATATATTACAAATCAAGCGAAATCATCGCACAGCTTAAAACAGACAGGATATATCTTTCCGAGAGAAGCTATTACCGCAAAAAAAAGCAGGCCATCAGCCTGCTTAGTGAAATCATAAAATCCTTTTGCTAAAACGTGCTCTGGCAAGTTGCTTAATTCTTTTGCCGATTCGCACCCTAAACAAAAAAATCCTTTTGCTAAGATATACTCTTAACAAAAGGATTGTGTGCATTTAAAGTCGAATACCTCGCCCCTTGGGGTGGGGTATTCGACCCTCGCGGCAGTCGCCAAATGGACGAGCAAGCTCGTCCGCTTGGCTCGTTGCTCGCGGGAATAAAATTAGTTGAGCTTATCCTTTGCAACGTCTACTAACTTTGCAAATCCCTCTGCATCATTAACTGCCATGTCTGCAAGGATCTTTCTGTTCATCTCAACACCTGCAAGCTTAAGACCATACATGAATCTGCTGTATGATAATCCGTTGATTCTTGCAGCAGCATTGATACGTGCAATCCAGAGCTGTCTGAACTGTCTCTTCTTCTGCTTTCTGCCTGCGTATGAGCTTGCTAAAGCTCTCATAACTGACTGCTTTGCAATTCTGTACTGCTTTGATCTGGCACCTCTATATCCCTTAGCGAGCTTTAACACTCTGTTATGCTTCTTTCTAGCGTTTAATCCGCCTTTAACTCTTGCCATTTTAAGTTTCCTCCTTCTATATCAATCCAACATTACATATATGGTAAAATCTTCTTCATTACTTTTGCGTTTGTAGAATCAGTAATGGTTGATTTTCTTAAGTTTCTCTTTCTCTTTGTTGTCTTCTTTGTGAGGATATGGCTCTTGTAAGCCTTCATTCTCTTTAACTTTCCTGTACCGGTTTTCTTAAAACGCTTTGCTGCTGCTCTGCTTGTCTTTACCTTTGGCATGATATTTTCCTCCTTAATCTATCGTTGTTTACTTTTTCTCGGTTAAGAACATAACCAAGCTTCTGCCTTCCACTTTTGACGGCTTATCAATTATAGCGACATCTGATAACTTCTCTGCAAAATCATCCAGAATATGCTTTGAAGCAGCCATGTGGCTCATCTCACGTCCCCTGAAGCGAAGCGTAACCTTAACCTTGTCACCCTTTGCAAGGAACTTTCTTGCCGCATTGACCTTTGTATTCAAATCATTCTCCTCAATGTTCGGAGACAGACGCACCTCTTTGATATCGATGACCTTCTGCTTTTTCTTGGCCTCTTTTTCTTTTCTGGCAAGATCATAACGGTACTTACCGTAATCAATAATCTTGCAGACAGGTGGTGTCGCATTAGGCGCAATCTTAACAAGATAAAGCTCAGCCTCCCTGGCAAGCTTCATCGCCTCTTTTGCTGACATAATACCTAACTGTCCCCCGTCGGCACTTATAACACGTACCTCTTTGTCTCTGATTTGTTCGTTAATCATTAACTCGCTAATAACTGTGCACCTCCATGTGTAATATGCCGTGCATGCTTATATAATCTGCCGTTGACAGTTTCCCTCGCATGCTTTGGCAAATAAAAAAGTGGATAGACAGACTATCCACAAACTAAGCTCGATAAATATAATTATTCAAACCTAAAAACCTTAGTCACCTGCTTATGCTAAGGTGAGAGTGGATACTCTTCTTCAACTGGTTGCTCTTGCAACTCATTAATATTAACATATGAATATCCATATGTCAACAGTAAATATAATATTTTTTATGTAAATGGCGGTTTAAATTTTTAAGCCGCCATAACATGTTTACTTTGCTTCAAAGCTTGCACAATTTGTTTCCGCTGAATCCGAGGCACCGTTTCCGCTGATAGTAATATGCTTCGCACTACACTTCAAATTTTCATTAAAGCGGCACTGCACAGCCTCACACTCAACAGAAAGTGCAAGATTCTTTGTCTCATATTCATTTCTGCTTCCGCTTTCATTCTTTTCATCAAAGCTTGAGCATAATGTATCCTCACTTTTATCAGCATCAGTTCCTTCTACCAGAATAGTACGCTTACAGCAGTAATTATCTGAATTATGAAGACAGTTCTTAACATCACATCTTAAAGCCGGCATATCAACGCCCTCCTGACAATTAAATTAAAAGGTGTCAACTTACATCTGCTTCAGATCGTCCTATGACACCTTTATTATAATTGTGTACAGGGATGCATGAAAATATGCCTTATCAATTATCTTTTTTTCTGTTTTTTATATTACTAAAATCAATTATATTATCCGGGCCGGTGCTATCGGCATCACTCTTCTTAGACGAGAGCTCATTAGGCTTAAATCCGCGATATATCTTCATTCTGGAATCCTGCCACAAATCATCAAGAATTGCATTAAGCTCTTTTTCCTGGTTTTTATTCTTTGGAACAATATTATTCATCTCCAAAAACTCCAGAATTTCATCCATTTCACAGTAATCACAGATTATAGTCTGAATATAGCGGGCACACTCATCAATAATTTCCGTCCTGACATTCATCTTGTTTGCGAGGAACATTTTAAATCGCTTAAGCATTGGTTCATTCGGCAGTCCGCCCTTTGTTGAAATATCAACCATTTCCTCATATGACGGTATGTAATAATCAATATTTCCCTGTAAAAGCAAAAGGTATTGATACTGGTCCTCCTCACCTTCTTCTTCAGCTATCAAATCATAGGTAACATACATATTGTCGATATATTCAAAGTTAAAGAACTCCTTTGGAACCTTTTTTATCAGCTCCTTAAGCTTCAGAATATCAATCGGCTCAAGTCCTTCTACTGACGAACACGCGCTGTTGTACATCTTGAGAAGAATATTTGTTGTGACAATGCCGTACAACATATCTGCCGAATCCAGACAGTATTTTGCAAGTCTTGTCTCTTCATCCATGCTTCCGTCAAGCTCTTTAAGTTTTTCAACAACATTTTTAAAGATTTCAAAACCGTCGCCTTCATGACTTACACCGATTGTATCCAGAAAGTCAAAAAGCTCTTCATTTGACCCGGCCTCTATTCCTCCAAGCACCTCTATGTCATCTTTTGATTCTCTTGAGCCAATATTTTTAAGCTCGGCTTCAAAATCGAAGTCATCCTCCGCATCAAAATTACACTCAAACTCGGCATTAACAGTATCTATATCATATTCGTAATTATTATAAACACTTTCCTCCAGCCAGTTCTTATACATCTCATAATCCGGATGAGTTGTATCATCGAGTATTTTCAGTAAATCATAATACCCGTCTATGCCGCCGCAATCTTCAAACGGGCAATCGCCTTTATATTTTATGACCATAGGATAATCATATTCATAATCATCAATTATCTTTTCTACAACGACCTTATGCCGCCAATAATCACCCATGTCATATATATATGTAAATCTATCTCCTGTATCAATAATATCATCTATACATGTATCCGCAGCTTCAAGATAATCACAATCAAAATTAAAATCCTCATACTCGCTTGTATTAACTGTAATAATCGTGGTATATCTGTCAAATGCGAACTCAAACAAATGATATCCGGTCCAGCCCATAACATCATTAAACACCTCTGCAAGCTTATAAAACGAAATACCTGCCGGTACTATGCATCTTCTCCATATAGGTGGTTTTGAACCATTAATTGTAATTTTAAATTGGTATGCCTTCATGTACACTCCTGTTAAATTGTAGTCTTTATAACCATTACCTGGTATGCTGCCCCAAAAACATCAATTATATCTTCTGACCAAATGTCTTTTACATTTGCTAAAATGCGGCACGGCGCAGCCGTGCCGCAAAAACATTGGTTAATTATTTGCCTCAGGATTAATCTTTCTGATTTCCTTTGTGCGGATTTCCTTGCAGATTGCATCAATAAATTCATTAAGGCTCTTTTGTCCTTCATCGCCCTCAAAGCGGCTTCTTACTGATACAAGTCCTTCTTCCTCTTCTTTCTGTCCAACAACAAGCATGTATGGTATTCTCTCAAGTCTTGCCTGACGAATCTTCCAGCCAATCTTCTCTGAGCGGTTGTCAACTGACGCACGCACACCATTTGCCTTTAATTCCTTGTTTACAGCCTCAGCGTAGTCGGCATATTTCTCTGAAATCGGAAGTACTCTTACCTGCTCAGGACACAGCCATGTCGGGAAGTTGCCTGCATATTTCTCAATAAGCCATGCAAGTGTTCTTTCATAGCAGCCCATGCTTGTTCTGTGAATAATGTATGGACGCACCTTGTCACCGTTCTGGTCGATATAATACATATCAAACTGCTCTGCAATAAGAGCATCCCACTGAATTGTAATCATTGTATCTTCCTTGCCGTATACATTCTTTGCCTGAATATCTACCTTAGGACCATAGAACGCAGCCTCACCGATTCCCTCATAGAAATCAATGTTAAGCTCGTTAAGGATATCTCTTATGCTCTGCTCTGTCTTGTTCCATGTCTCTGCATCACCGATATATTTTTCTTTGTTATCCGGATCCCAGCGTGAAAGACGGTATGTTACATCCTCCTCAACGCCCAGTACTGTCAGACAATGCTTTGCAAGTGCAAGACATTTCTTAAATTCCTCAACCATCTGGTCAGGACGTACAATAAGATGTCCCTCTGAAATAGTGAACTGACGAACTCTTGTAAGTCCGTGCATCTCTCCTGAGTCTTCGTTTCTGAAGAGTGTTGATGTCTCGCCGTAACGAAGTGGAAGGTCCATATATGAATGCTGTGTTGCCTTATATACATAATACTGGAATGGACATGTCATAGGACGAAGTGCAAAGCATTCCTTGCCTTCTGCTTCTTCACCCATTACAAACATGCCTTCCTTGTAGTGATCCCAGTGTCCCGAAATCTTGTAAAGGTCGCTCTTTGCCATAAATGGTGTCTTTGTACGGATGTAGCCCCACTCATTATCCTCAAGGTCCTCAATCCAGCGCTGCATTGTCTGCACAATCTTAGCACCCTTTGGCATAAGAAGCGGAAGTCCCTGTCCGATAACATCTACTGTTGTAAACAGCTCCATTTCACGACCGAGCTTGTTGTGGTCGCGCTTCTTGATATCCTCAAGATATGCAAGATATTCGTCAAGGTCAGCCTTTTTTGTATATGCTGTACCATAAATTCTTGTAAGCATCTTGTTCTTCTCGCTGCCTCTCCAGTAAGCACCTGAAGAAGAAATAAGCTTAAATGCCTTAATCCCCTTTGTACTCATAAGGTGAGGGCCTGCACAAAGGTCAGTAAATGCACCCTGGCTGTAGAAGGAAATCTCGGCATCCTCAGGCAAATCATTGATAAGCTCTACCTTGTACGGCTCCTGTCTTTCTTCCATAAACTTAACAGCCTCGGCTCTTGGAAGTGTAAATCTCTCAATAGCAGCACCCTCTTTGATAATCTTCTTCATCTCTGCCTCAATCTTGTCAAGGTCCTCTCTTGAAAGTGACGGCATATCAAAATCATAATAAAAGCCTGTATCTATAGATGGTCCTATAGCACACTTTGCATCCGGATACAATCTCTTAACAGCCTCAGCAAGCACATGTGATGTTGTATGACGGTATGCAGCCTTACCTGCCTCATCATTAAATGTAAGGATATTAAGCTCACAATCGCTGTCAACAACTGTTCTCAAATCCACAACCTCACCATTTACCTCGCCTGCGCACGCTGCTCTTCCCAAGCCCTCGCTTATATCACATGCAATCTCATAAACCGACATAGCTTTGTCGTATTCCTTTGATGAACCATCCTTTAATGTAATCTTCATCTTAATTATCCCTCCTGAATAAATAAATTTCTTTCTTAAGTCGCGTTGCTCCTTCTTAATTCTCCTGCGTATAAGCAGACTGAACTTCAAAAATGCTTCGCATTTTTTCAGTCGCGTTGCTCCTTCACATAGTTTGTATAATGAACTACACCTTGTGCAAGCACAATGTAATCCATTATACAAACTGCGTTCAGTCTGCTTATACGCGAAAACTAAAACATCCCTGCTTATACCTCTACAGTATAAGCAGGGACGAATAAACATAATCCGCGGTTCCACCCTGATTGAATAAAACCTCTTAATTAAAGCTGTAACGGAGCTGCCGGGCTGTATTAAAGCCACTCAGAGCTGGTCTTCGGATAAGTCCGAATGAAAGGCTCACACCATATCCTCTCTCGCTGAATTCTTCACATCATCCTACTCGTCTCTTCAACGTGCTTGCTATATAGTTATATCTAGTATAGACACTAAAAAATGCTTTGTCAAGAAAAGATTTTGTTTTATTTTAATTTACCAGTCGCCCTGTTCAAAATATTTCGGCTTGATTTCAAATATAATTTTCATAAATAAACTTTTTATTCATTTCTCCTAATCACCCGTCTTTAGGATTTAGCACCATAACTTTTTAGGAGTTTAAATATATTTAAACCTCCGCAAGTCAGCATATTTGCTGGCTTTTTTCGATATCAAAAAAAGTTGACAAAATTTAATTTTAGTGCTTGCTTTTTTGGTGCTATGGTGTTATACTATAGAGGGGTGTTTTTATGGCTTATTTTCTTAAAAAAACTAACAATAAAAAAGGTTTATATCTTCAGATTTACGAGAGCTTTTATGACCCTGAAAGAGGTCATACTGCCCACAGATCCTTCAAGC
>JAFRXK010000042.1 GCA_017442865.1 Lachnospiraceae bacterium
CCCCCCCCACCCGGGCTGCCTTTGGCAGCCCGGATACCATATCAATACCAAAGATAAATACCACCGGATACCTGATAATATCAAATAACCGGTGACATTTATTTTACCCTTTATTATTTTTAAAATTGAGATGTCGAGTATAATCTCATGACCCTTATCTAATCTAAGCAATATTTAACGTGGTGCATATCGATTGCTTCAAGAGCATTTTGATTTCATGACTCCTATCTAATCTAAGCAATATTTAACCCTTTACAGCACCTGCCGTCATACCCTTGATGATGTACTTCTGCAGGAAGATATATACGATAAGGACAGGGATTACAACGAGTGTAACTGCTGCAGCCATAAGTCCATAGTTAGTACCCTCCATAGATGTCAGCTCGTTTAAGAGTCTTGTGATAGCCCACTGGTCCTTGTATCTGAGTGTGAACATCTGTGTGAAGAGGTCATTGTAGCTCCAAAGGAATGTAAAGATTGCTACCGTTGCGAACGATGGCTTTGCAAGCGGAAGCACAACCTTGAAATACACCTTGTAAATGTTGCAGCCTTCGAGGAACGCCGCCTCCTCAAGGTCTACCGGGATACTCTTTATATATCCCATAAGCACCACAATTGCAAATGACATGTTGCCGGCTATCTGCGGAAGTGCCGTCGCCAGAAGTGATTTGCCGACGCTGCTTGTGTTTACTATTCCCCATGTGTTCATCATTCTGTATACCGGAATGATTGTTGAGAATACAGGGAACATCATGCTGGCAACCACGAGGCTGTATATTAATTTCTTGCCCTTAAAGTTGTATCTTGCAAGTCCGTATGCCGCAAGTCCCGCAAAAAGCATTACAAGAAGCGCAACAGAGCAGGAAATGATAAGACTGTTCTTATATGCTCCAAAAATATTTACCTTCTGGAAGGCAAGCTTATAATTGTCGAGAGTAAACAAATCGCCTAACGGCAGCTTGAATGAGTTTGATACAATCTGCTTTTTGTTCTTAAAGGAGTTCATTACTACCCAGATTATCGGGTAAATGGTCGTAAGCGCCCATATTGAAAGCAGACCGTATGCCAGAATCATTGAAAAAGAGGCTTTGCCTTTGCCGTAATATTCTCTATCTTCCATAGTCTTCGCCTCCTTTTAATAATCCTTCTCTTTAAAGACTGTATTTACAACCTTTGAGAGTATAATACCGAGAACTACTATAAGTACTGCAATTGCAGAACTGTAGTCTACATTGTTTGTATTGAATGCGTGGTAGTACATATATGTACCTGTAAGCCATGTATCGCTCATTCCCTTCGGGAACATTACCCAAGGTAAGTCGAATACCTTAAGCGCACCTGTAACGGCAAGCACAACACATGTACACATTACGTTAAAGAGCAACGGAAGAGTTATAAATTTCACTCTCTGGAATCTTGATGCACCGTCGATGGCGGCTGCCTCATAAAGCTCTCCCGGTATATTATTCAAGCCGGTTATAAGTATTACAAAATAGAATCCTACATACTGCCATACAACCGGAATCATCATCGTGGTTATCGCCAATGCCTTGCTCTTCCAGTCGGTAAGTGAACTTTTACCGAAAAACTCTAGCAGCTGGTTTAACATTCCCTTGTCATAAAGGAAAATAAGATTAAATAAAAGACCAAGTGCTGTAGCCGAAACTACAATCGGGAAGAAGTATACTATTCTATAGAACTTTGCGCCCCTTTTGATATTGTCAACCAGAAGTGCAAGTATCAAAGCAACTCCAACCTCAAATACTACTGTTGCGATTATCATCAAAAAGGTGTTCCTTAATGCAACCCTCATATTAGCGTCATTAAACATTTCCACATAGTTAGAATACCATGGGCTGTTGTAACCTGTAGCAGCTGTACCAAGTCCTGAAATATTCTTAAAGCTGTTAAGAATGTTCTGGAAAAATGGTATATATAAGAAAACAATCATAAAAATGAAGGCAGGGATTAAAAAAACAAGCAATGGAAACTTCTTTTTGTATAAAACTGAATTCATGATATCCCCCTTTTTTTCATAGTAAAGGGCTTTTGCAATAATATCATAATATTGCTGCAAAAGCCCCATTATTCACCTATCTATATTTTCAAAAATCAAGTGCTGTATATCAGATTATTTCTTAAGTAAATCCAATACCTGCTGAACTGCTTCTGTGATATCAACCTCACCTGTTACAAGCTTAGGCATACCATCGAATACAGGAACTCTTGCCTCTGTAGGAACCTGGTCCTGAACAGCGCCTGTCATACCTGTTGCGCCTGCAATCATCTTAAGACCATCCTTAGCAAGTGATGATAATGCGCTCTCATCAACTGTAACACCCTTCTTAAGAGCTGTAGCTGAAACCTGAGCAAACTTAGAAACCATCTCGTCTGATGTCATGTATGATACGAAGCTAACTGCAGCAGCTCTCTTGTCCGGATCATCCCATGCCTTCTTTGTGATATAGTAACCTGATGAAAGACCACCAATGATATCTGTTGACTTTCTGTCGCCCATACCCGGAACGTATGTTACTGTGAAGTTGTCAATATCGTCTGTAGCTGACTCAATACCGCCAACCTTCCATGAACCGTCAATAAGGAATGCAGCCTTGCCATCGATGAACATCTGAACTGTCTCATCATCTGTACCTGTAAGTGTGTTGTCCGGGAAGAAGCCTTTCTCATAAAGAGTCTTGATATCGCCAAGACCTGCAATCCAGCCCTTACCCTGTACGCTGTCTACTCCTGTAGGAAGAACGTTATGAGTTGTTGTTGATAAGTGGTTGTAAATTGTGAACTCGAACCAGTAATGTGGAACTGTTGCAAGTGATGCAGCGATTGGTGCATAGCCTGCGTCCTTAATCTTCTGGCATATGTCAAGGAACTGCTCCCATGTTGTGTCAGCACCAGGAATCTCAACGCCTGCAGCTTCACAAACCTTCTTGTTTACAAACATACCTTCCCAGTAACCGTTTACAGGAACTGAGTAGTTAACACCGTCAACCGGTGAAGCACCCATCATACCGTCCTTCATGTTTGAAGCGTAATCCGGATATTCTTTTCTGATTGTGTCGATTGAAACAACCTTGCCTGAGCTAACGATTGGGTTAGCGTCAACGCCGTTGAAGAAGAAAAGTACGTCTGGCTCTGAACCTGCTTCAAAGTCTGTAAGAACTCTTGCCTTAAATGACTCATCTGATGTAGCAGATGCATCGTTAACCTTGTTTCCTGATTCCTTTTCCCATGCAGCAACTGCGTCCTGGTAGTTCTGAGCGTTACCATCGTTACCTGCATATGTTGTTACAACATTAATAGTTGTGTTCTTTGGCTTTGCACTGTTACCACCTGTTGAACATGCAGCAAGTGAAAGTACCATAGCGCCAGCAAGTGCTAAAGCTATTAATTTTTTCATTTTATATATCCTCCTTTTTTGATGATATCTTAATCATCTCTTCTGAATACGATAATACTATATTTTTTTTGAATAATTAATAGCTTGATTTGTACTTACTTGACTAATTTTGTGTATCAATCGATTTTTGCTACGATTGTGCTAACAGTATTGTCATTATTTCCCTGTTTTATAGTCAATCCGTACTCTTTTCCGTATATAATCTTCAATCTTTTGTTCACATTTCTGATTCCTATACTTACAGAGGTATCATTTTTGTCATCGTAATCGTCACTTAGCAGTCTTTCTATCTTCATGATATCCTCATCCGACATCCTGCCGTTATTAGTAATAACTATCTTAAGCCTGTCATCTTCACGTCCGATTCTGATCCCAACACGCTTAAAGCCTGAATTATCGCCGCCATGCTCAACCGCATTTTCAATTATCGGCTGTATAATCAGTCTCGGAACCATGACATCCTCAAGTCCGTCCTCTATCTCGCTTGTAAGCTCAAATTTGCTGCCGAAACGCTGCCTTATAATATAAAGATACGCATCAACGTATGTAAGCTCCTCCTCAAGCGTAACCATAGGCTGCTTTTTACGGTTCATTGTTGCCTCCGTCATGGTTGAAAGCGCCTCTATCATGCTGCTTATCTTGTCGTTGCCGCTCATTCTTGCCTCCCAGTTAATAATCTCAAGAGTATTATTAAGGAAATGCGGGTTTATCTGTGACTGCAGAGCCCTTATATTTGCATCACGAAGTGCCAGCTCCTCGATATATCTTTGCTCAAACTGATGCTTAAGCTCCTTCGACATTCTGTTGAATGCATTTCCAAGGCCTCTGAATTCTTCACTGTAATCAACATCCTCTATCTGATAGCCATAGTTTTCTGCCGTGATTTCCTTTGCAGCATTTGACAGCTCCTGAAGCGGCTTTGTAACCTTTTTATGAAAATAATAAAATACAAGCACAATTAGCGGAATCATAAGCAGAAGCATAATTGCCAGCATATAAAAAATGACTCTGCTTCCGCTGAATATGGTATCACCGTCAAGCATAATATAGTATTTGAAATCCGACTTTTTGAGAACTGATTCCCTGCCGGCAATTGCATTTTCGCCCTTGCGGACAATACTTGTCTCAGAAATATCACTCTCACTAATCGCATCAAAATAAGCTTTATTTTCATCACTGCAGTTTACAACTGCTTCGTCATCAACAACAATTTTATAGTCCTTATATCCGACAACGCTTTGCAGGCTTCCGAATACAGAATCCGTATTCATCTCCATGACTATCACCGCAACCGGCTTAAAGTGCGTATCCATTATATTTCTCACCATATAAAGTCTGCCGCCAACCGTAATAAAGCCAATGTCGGTATCCAGATTTTCTGACATTTTCAATGCAAGATTCTTTGCATTATAATTGAAAAGCAGCACATTATTATATGTTCCGCCTGCGCTGTTATTGGTTGTATAAAACCATGAATCAGGATCATCGGTAAGAAATACGATTGTTGCAGAAAAATCATCATTATACCTGTACTGCTCACCCAGATACTGCGTAATATTATTATAAAGATTTAACTTGTTGTTGTCCTCCCTGTATTCATATATGCTGTCCCTTATAACGTGCAGATATGAAGCGTTTCTTGACGCAGCCATCGCATTATTCATTCTGGTTTCACATATTTCTATTGCCTTCTCAAATGACGCTGCTATAGTCTCTTTAATCTGTGAATTAAAATTATCAGAGGTAAAGCCCAAAAATATAATTGTAAACAGTGCAACCGGTATAATCCATGCAATTACAAGTATCCTGACTATATCCCATTTTAGTTTTCCTGATTTTTTTTCTAATATTGTGTTAATTAATGTCCTCACAAAAACCACCCTTTGCTGACTACCTTATGTATCCGTCCTAAACTGCTCAGAAGGGGATTGATTCCCTCCATCTATATAGCAGTGAACCATCCCCTTCTGAGTATATTATAAATTGAGGAAATTTTCAAATGTCTTTATCATTTGTTCGGCAGCCTCATTTGTCTCCATCTCGCAGAATATTCGAAGCAGAGGCTCTGTACCTGAAAATCTTGCAATTATCCAGCCGCCATTTTTAAAGTATACCTTGCAGCCGTCCATATATGATACGTGGTCAATTTCACAGCCGAACTCAGGTATCTTTTTATCAACCATGAGCATCTTATAAAGCTCTTCCTTCCTTGACGGATGGAACTTAATATTTTGCTCCACCATATAAAGCTTTCCGTAAATCTGCTCTATCTCATTTACAATCTCAGAAAGCTTTTTGCCGGTAACGGAAATCATCTCTACTATAATTGATGCGGCATAGATTCCGTCCTTGCCCTTTATATGTCCCCTTATCGTAAGACCTCCTGAGGATTCGCCGCCGATAATAGCATCTGTCTCGTTCATCTTTGACGAAATATGCTTAAAGCCTACAGGAACCTCATAGCACTTCTCTCCAAAGCTTTCCGCAACCCTGTCAAGCATATGTGTGGTTGCGATATTTCTTACAACTGCGCCCTTCTCATTCTTATATTTCAAGAGATAATAATATAAAAGCACAAGAATATCATTTGCATGAAGATATCTTCCGGTATCGTCGATAACGCCGAGACGGTCTGCGTCACCATCTGTCGCAATTCCTAAATCGCAGCTGTACTCAACAACATAATTCTGAAGCTGTCTTAATGTATCCTTGTTCGGTGCCGGAAGCTTTCCACCAAAGAGCGTATCGTGCTGCTCGTGTATTACGGCAATGTCACATCTTGTCGTAAGAAGTATTGTCTTAAGCGAGGTATCGCTTACTCCGTACATCGGGTCAAATGCGACCTTTAAACCACGCTTCTTTATTGCCTCAACGTCAATAGATGCAAGGATATTGTCAAGATACTCATTAAGAGGATATATCTCTGTAATATAACCATCCCTTACCGCATCCTCATAGTCCATTTCCTTTACGCTGCCCGGCTCAATTTTTTCAATATATGACTCAATATCCCTTGTCTGCTCCTCATTCGCATCCCTGCCGCCTGCAGTAAATACCTTAATTCCGTTGTATACTGCAGG
This sequence comes from Lachnospiraceae bacterium, assembly GCA_017442865.1. Lineage (GTDB taxonomy): Bacteria > Bacillota > Clostridia > Lachnospirales > Lachnospiraceae > JAFRXK01. The sequence continues at coordinate 6,496 of JAFRXK010000042.1, forward strand.
GTTATGGCTTGCAGTAATCATCATGCCATAGTCAAGCTCATGCTTCATTACATAATACATGATAAGAGGCGTAGGCGACTGCTTGTTTACAAGACTTGCATGAATACCCTCTGCCGCAAACACCTGTCCTGCCCACTGCATTGCTTCCTTTGAAAGGAATCGTCTGTCATAGCCTATAACTATGCCCTTTTCAGTTTTATTTTCTGCCTTCATCTTGTCTGCAAGACCCTTTGCAAGAAGCTGAATGTTGGCTTTTGTGAATCCATCTCCGATGACGGCTCTCCAGCCGCCGGTTCCAAACTTAATCATTTTAATATCCTCCATGCTCTAGACCGCTACTATTTGCATGCGCGCACCTGCTTTAACCACCTTTATTTCTACAGGTGCGCACATCAATATGCTATGTATCCGGCAATTATCCCATAACTGCCGTTTGACAGTTTTTACTTATCATGTGACAGCCGATTTGCTATGTATTCGGCAATTATCCCATAACTACCGTAACTTCATGTGTGGTTCCTGCCACAAATGAAGGAATCTTTTCTACGCTCTCACCGTCAACGGTTATTGTCTTTACGCCCTTCATCACTCCGTCAGGATTCTTAACAGTAATGTTGTATTTTGCGCCCTTCCACTCTCTGCTTACCTTAAATTCCTTCCAGTCTGCAGGAATACATGGGTCAACCAACAGATAATCAAACTGTGGTCTGATTCCGAGCATGTATCTTGTAGCCGAGAAGTATGACCAGCCGCCGCTTCCTGTCATAAACGGATGTCTTGCGCGTCCGAAGGCTGTATGGTCCTTGCCCATAATGAACTGGCAGTAAGAATATGGCTCAGCCTCTCTGATTTCAATCATATCATTCTGGAAATACGGACAGAGTGAATTGTAGTATTCCATAGCCCTGTCGCCGCGTCCGAGCACACATTCTGCCGCCCATGCCCATGGGTTTGGATGTGAGAATATTGCTCCGTTTTCCTTTAAGCCCGGATATACTCTCGTAACAAAGCCTATATCGTCGTCAGGAACAGTATATGAAGGTGCGTTGAGCATAATTCCGTAAGGAGTTGCAAGATATTCATGCACGCTGTCCATTGCCTTGATGCCCTTATCATAGTCAGCTGCGCCTGAAAGCACTGCCCATGAGTTTGATTCAAGGTGAACCTTTCCCTCCTTGTCCTGTGATGTACCAATCTTCTTACCCTTCTTTGTGATACCTCTGATATACCAGTCGCCATCCCAAAGCTCCTTATCGCAGACCTCCTTAACCCTTGCCGCAATCTCTGTGTATTTCTTAACATCCTCTTCTCTTCCGAGATAAGCAGCAAGCTCGATGAAATTGTTAAGCGCCCAGTAATGAAGGAATGAAACCATTGCGCTCTCGCCGCCGCCAAGGTTTAAGCAGTCGTTCCAGTCCGCGCGAAGTCCCTGACAGATGCCTGTCTTTCCGACCATTCTGGTAGAAAAATCAAGGATTCTTGTCATATGCTCATAAACGCTTCCTTCTCCACCGTCAGCATAGGTAATAATCTCATCAGCAAGGCTTATTTCGCCTGTTTCCTTAATAAATTCAACTATTGAAGATACAAGCCACAGCGCATCATCCGAGCATGCATCCTTTATGCCGTGAACAATGCTGTCCTTGTCAGGCGTTGGAATTACTGTAGGTGAATTGAAAGGCTTCTGCTCATTGTCCGGCTCAAACCACTCCGGCTGGAATAAATGAAGTCCGTAGCCCTGTGATACAAGTCCTCTTAAAAGCTCAACTATTCTCTGGCGGCACTTTGCAGGGTTTGAATGCGGCACAGTCATTGAATCCTGCGCGGTATCACGATATCCCAGTCCTGTTCTTCCGCCCACCTCAATAAATGAAGCAAATCTTGAGAACATTACATTTATCTCTGACTGGTAAAGTGTCCATGTATTTATAAGGGTGTTCATACCCTCATTTGGCGTTTCAATCTGAAGCTTGTCAATTTTGTTTTTCCAGTATGCCCTTAACTCATCATAGGCCTTATCAACATTTGCGTGATTGCTGTATTTCTCCCTGATTGGCTTTGCAGCCTCTCTGTTGCCCTCGCCAAGCATAAATATAAAACGAATCTCCTCGCCCGGCATAAGCACAATGTCCTTCTGCAGCGAACCGCAGTGATTGTTTCCAAGCTCGCTTGATGAGCTGCACTTACCATTGATAACCGCTACCGGATTGTCCTCAGTATGGTAAAGTCCAAGGAATTTATCTCTTAAGCAGTCGTATCCGTCCGGCTTAAAATCTGCGGTAAAATACTGATATCCAAACTCCTCGTAAAACAAATCATGCTCGATAATGCCCTCATCATATGAGGAACCTGCACAGTACATGCTCATCTGGAAGTTAATATTATCTATCATTACGTGGTGGAATGAGAATTCGCAGTATGAAAATACGCTTAAATTTCTTGGCACCTTATCCTCGTTTTTAATCTTTACATCCCACAGCTCCACGTCATCCCCAATCGGAATAGACATGGTCTGGCTTGCCTTAATTTTGCTGTAATCACACTCATAAACCGTATATGAAAGTCCGTGGCGGCATGTATACTTTGCCTTATCAAGACTCTTGCCTACCGGCTGCCAGGAAATGCTCCAGTAATCACTGCTGTCATTGTCCCTTATGTATACATAATGACCCGGTCTGTCCATCGGAACCGCATTTCCCCTGAAACGGGTAACTCTATGGTACTCAGGAGTTTTATAGAACGTATAACCTCCCGCAGTGTGATTAATAACTGTACAAAGTCTCTCTACGCCCAGATAGTTCGTCCATGATGTAGGCAGATCCACCCTGTCAATTACATATTCTCTTTTTTCGTTGTCAAAATGGCCATACTTCATAATAATCCTCCATATCCTCTCAAACTGCGCCGCCCTTTTCGTTCCTCCGGGCTTTTGACCCCAGACTGCGTCAGTTTAAGCATGCTCAAATTTATCTTCTTGATTATACAATCTCAAACGTTTTTTAAGAATTGTAATCCATGCGATAATTTGACTTTTGTTGTTTGATGCAAAATAAAAATAACCGCTCCTTGCCATGCGCAACAGAGCGGTTACTTATAACTTTTATTATTTCAAGAATCCATTAATTATCTGTTCTTCTGCTTCCTGCTCGGTAAGCCCCAGCGTCATCAGCTTGATAAGCTGCTCGCCTGCAATCTTGCCGATGGCCGCCTCGTGTACAAGCTGTGCCTCGGTGCTGTTCGCCTCCAGTGAAGGCACTGCAAGAATCCTTCCCTTGTCCATGATAATGGAATCGCACTCGGTATGGCCGCTGCACTGCGCATCACCTATTATGCAAAGGTCAAGCTTCTGGAAGCTTTCATCTCTGGCAACCGAACGAGATACCACGTCCGCGCTTGAACCGTCCTCGCTAAGCGTCACCTTGTAAATGCTCTCGGCACTCTGCTGCCCGTGAGTCATAAGTCTCTCGCGCACAACAAGCTTCGCATCCTTCTTAAGCTGTGCAATCGTGGTTCTCTTTGTGGAATCCACGCCCTTTATCTGCACCATCTCCATCTCCATGGTGCTGCCCTCGTCGATGTAAGCCTCGGTTACAGGATCCAATATGCGCTTACCGCTTCCGTCACCCGAGCCATAATGCTTCTCGACATAGCGAATCTTCGAATTTTTGCCGATGAAGAAGCGGTGTATGCCGTCGTGCTCGCTATCCTGCGTGCCGCAGTTATCAATGCCGCAGCCTGCCACAATCAGTACATCGCAGTCGTCGCCTACATAAAAATCATTATAAACCGTCTCCTTAAGGCCGCTCTGGCTTAACACTACCGGAATATGTACGCTTTCCTTCTTCGTACCGCTCTTTATATGAATGTCGATGCCGCTTGCCTCTTTCTTCGTCTGAATGTCTATATTCGCCGTGGTATTTCTTCCGACAGACTGTCCGTTCGCCCTGAGATTGTATGCTCCCTCAGGAATATCATGCAGACCTGCCACCTCCTGCAAAAGTCTTAACTGTACAGCATCCATTTCAGGCATTTGCTTCACCGCCTTTCTCTATCTTCGGGCATGCATTTTTTGCATAGCCGCTGCCAATAATCTTTGGAAGTATCGCATCCCTGCTTCCCTGCTCTGTCACCTCGCCGTCAGCCAGCACAATAATCTCGTCCGCAATATTTAAAATACGCTCCTGATGCGAAATAACTATAACCGTGCGTTTTTCTTTGCTGCCGCGCATATTTTCAAAAATACGTATCAGATTGTTAAAGCTCCACAAATCAATGCCTGCCTCCGGCTCGTCAAATACCGCAAGCTTCACATTTCTTGCAAGTATAGTCGCAATCTCAATTCGCTTAAGCTCACCGCCTGAAAGAGAAGCATTGACCTCGCGGTTAATATAATCCCTCGCACAAAGTCCTACCTCTGAAAGATAATCACACGCCTGTGATACCGAAAGCTTCGTGCCTGAAGCAATTTTCAATAAGTCGAATACAGTGATGCCCTTAAAGCGCACCGGCTGCTGAAAGGCAAAGCCTATGCCCATTCTCGCCCTCTCTGTAATGCTCTTATCAGTGATATCCTCCGAATCAAATATAATGCTGCCGCCCGTAGGCTTCTCAATACCTGCTATCAGCTTTGCAAGCGTTGACTTTCCTCCGCCGTTCGGTCCCGTTATAACCACAAACTTTCCATCCGGTATCTCAAGATTGATGTCCCTGATGATTTCCTTACTGCTGTCATCATCCTCTGCTTTAAATCTTATGTTCCTAAGCTCAAGCATTCTCATACCTCCTGTTGTATATTCGGTCAGCTTTCCTTCATCAGCCAAAGACCATATCCCTTGTCATTAAGCTGTCGCCGGGCGATATTACAATATAATCCACCCCTCGTTTCAAAATGATTCTCAACTCATTTTTAACATACACTTTAGTTAGTATACTATTATTTTCATGTCAAGTAAAGAAAAATACTATAGAACCCGCAAACTTTCCGAGCGCCAGCGCAAATATTATATATTGAATTCCGACAGAAAGCTTAAATCTCCTGTTAAGTATAGGGATTCCGTTAAGGGTTTCGGTAAGCGACATTGCAAGACAGCCTAAAAATATTCCCGAAAAAAGCCCGAACGCTGCGCCAAACCACGCACCTAAATTAATCCTGATATCATATAATGATACAAGGCAGCCGAACACGCCTCCAAGTATAACAACATTTTCATAAAGACGGATGTGCTTTGAGGTGTGGCTCTTGCCGATTATCCTCGTGACCGCGCCGATCATAACTATAAAATCAAAAAGCCCTCCTGAAATAACAGCTCCGGCGCAAAACCCGCAAACTGCCAGGAAGGCGTATTTAAGCAGTATCAATTCCTCGCTCCTCTCTTTCTGCGTTCTTAATAATTGCATCATTTACCGCAGCCTCATAGTTCCTCATCTGTACCTCAATAGGCGTCGGATCCTTTTTTGCACCCTTTTTGCTGAAGTGATTAAAGAAAACTATAATGCCTACCGGAAGTCCGAGGCTGTACGACGCTTCTATGACCGACGGCCCGTCCGCCTCTTTTCCCATCACCAGCCTGTATATCTCCGCAAATGAATCCGACACACTGCAGTCATTGTTGAACGCCATAATAGCAAATGCGCCGCCAAAGAAAACCGTAAAGCACACAAATATGGTCTTCAGCCATTCCCACAGCCTACTTCTTTTCCTTGATGGCTGGTAATCAATAATAAAATCAGTCTCGCCCAGATTTACTACTCTAATCCCCTCCCCGTCCTTTAAAACCGCTTCTATAATATCCATGACTGAACAGGGTATTCTGACATGCTCATCCTTATCAATATGCATAATATTGATATTCTTACATGCCTGTTCCACCTCCTTGTCCTCACACCAGATACTTCCGAGGTCTTTAAGCAGTACATCCTTACTGTACACCTCGGAATTCTGGCGCAGACTTAAGTAAATATTCATGCTCATAAAACAGGTACCTCATTTATAATATGCTGTGACTTCTCCGACAAAAATGTGTTCACCGCCTCGCTCACACTGCTCTCGTTGTAGGCGTTCACTGCCTCGCATACATTCTGCTCGTTATAGGCGTTCAGCGCCTCGCATACATTCTGCTCGTTGTAGGCGTTCACCGCCTCGCATACATCCTGCACATTATAGGCGTTCACCGCCTCTCTAACACTGCCCTCGTTGTAGGCGTTCACCGCCTCGCATACATTCCTCTCATTGTAGGCGTTCACCGCCTCTTGCGCATCCACAAGGAACCCGTCAGCATATTCTTTAGTTTTTAATGATGACGATATAAGCGTAAATGCCAAAACCGCCAGTATAACAAATGCTGCAACTAAATATCTAATCTTATAACCTCGCATATTTCCTCCAATCTGCCCGTAAAGAGCCACTTTAGCCAGATATCCCGTGGCAGTCGCCAAATGGATGAGCAAGCTCGTCCGCCTGGCTCGTTGCTCGCGGGAATAAAATATTGTTGTTGTAAAATTAGTATTTGTGCATATTTTTTATTTATTCATTAAATAATTTTTATTTTATCTCGGACCAATTTTTTCACGCATTCTTTTTAACAGTTTTTTTTCGAGTCTGCTGACCTGCACCTGGCTTATGCCCAGAACATCCGCTACCTCGGTCTGGGTCTTGTCCTCATAATACCGCATGCGGATAAGCTGCTCCTCCGTTGCCGACAGCTCTGAAATCGCCTGCTCAAGCACAATATGGTCTAAAAGCTTCTCCTTTTCATTGTCCTTCTGCCACTTATCGGCGCCAAGCGTCGAAGCGGTGTCCCCTGCAATCCTGTCCACAAGATAAATCTCGCTGCCGTCCCCCTGAAAAACCATCTGATAAATGGACTCAACCTCAATATTTGCCTCCATTGCCATAACGATATCCTCTGTGGCAAGCCCCGTCTCCTCGCTTAGCTCGGCAATCGTTGCCTCCCTGCCGATATCGTGTCCCAGCTTCTCCATGGCAGCCTTTATCTTCCAGTAATTCTCCTTAAGCGTCCTTGACACCTTCACCATGCCGTCATCCCTCAAAAAGCGCTTCAACTCGCCGCTTATCATAGGCACGGCATAGGTCGAAAACCTGACATTAAAGCCTGTGTCAAACTTGTCAATTGCCTTTAATAGTCCGATGCAGCCTATCTGAAACAAATCCTCCATATCAATGCCTCGTCCGGAAAATCGCTTAACAACGCTCCACACCAGTCCAATATTATCCTCCACCAGCCTGTCTCTTGCCTTTTTATCCCCTGCGTGTGCAATCTCAATCAATTCGATATTATCTGCCATACACGCATCTCCCGTTAATCACTCAAACCTTAACGGCTGGCCGAAAACCTTCGTCATAATAACCGTAGTGCCTTTTCCCGGCGATGAAATCACCTTCACAGAATCCATAAACGCCTCCATAAAAGAAAAGCCCATGCCGGAGCGCTCCCTTGAAGGCTTTGACGTATACATAGGCTCCATCGCCTTCTCAACATCCTCAATACCGACGCCCTCATCCTTTATTGAAACAGTGACCATATCGCCCTTAAGCGTAAGCTTCATCTCGATAATGCCCTCTGCATTGTCATATCCGTGTATGACCGCATTCGTCACCGCCTCCGAAACTGCAGTTTTCACATCATCCAGCTCATCAATTGTAGGGTCCAGCCTTGATACAAACATGGCCGCCACGCTTCTTGCAAACTGCTCATTGTGCGACCTGCTCTCCATAAGCACGGTAACGCTTTCTGTCTCTAATGCCTCATTTTTGTTGTTCATATGCCCCTCCCGATATTATTAATTCTCTCTTCCCGATAATGCCTCTTCTATACTCTCATAGCGCCTGGCTATCTGATATATGCCCGACATATCAAGTATCCTGTTTATGCGCCTGTCCACCGAGCAAACCGCCACGCTTCCATGCACCGCATTCATAAGCTTGTACTGTCCAAGCAGCATTCCTATACCTGCGCTGTCCATAAAGCTTGTATTTTTAAAATCAAAAATCACATATCTAACATGACCGTTTTTAATATAAGTGCCCGCCGTCTCCTTCATACCCTGACTGCTGTGGTGGTCAACCTCCGGCGGAAGCCCTATGACAAGCACATCTCTGTACCTTCTGTAGGTTGTCTCACTCTGCAATTCATTACTCATATTCATGCCCTCCAAAATATAATTAAATATTTGCATTACTGCGCCGGCGGCTTTTAACAGCACTTTAACGCAAGCGCTTTTGCACCTCATTGCCGCAAACCACTGCGCAGCCTCCTTTTAGACGCAAAGACGCAGAAAATAATTCTTATAATTATCTTCTGCGTCTTAATATCATCTTATCCTGTGTATTTTGTCTGAATGTCTCTTCCTTCAAATGCCCGCACGGAAAATGCCTGCCGTAAGATTCCCGGTCCGGCTCAAATCCACCTACAGGGATGGTTCGCAATCCGGCTCAGGTCCGCCTGCCGGGATGGTTCGCAATCCGGCTCAAATCCGCCTGCAGGACTGAAATTTTAAAATCCTCTCGCTACCATAGCCATTGAGGCAAACTCGGTGCCCGGATACTTCTCTATAACCTGCGTATAATATGCATTTGCCTTTTCAGCATTGCCAAGATTGGTGTATGTGTATCCCAGTCTTAAAAGCGCCTCCGGATAATCCGGCTGCAATGATACACATTTTTCAAAATACCTTCTGGCATTTTCAAAATCATGCGCATCATAATAGCTGACGCCTCTGGCAAATGTTGCCGTAACGCCATTGACAGTAAATTCATTCTTAAGTGAATTATAAACCTGCGTAAACTTCTCATTTGTAACAATCGAAGCATCAACAGAATCTATTGAGTTCATGGCTCCAAGGTAATCTCCTCTTGAAAATGCCATGAGCACATCCAGAAGCCTGTTGTAGGATGCCAGAATACCGCTGTCCTCACTGTAGGAATCCAGCTCCTCCTTCAATGAATTAATATCCGATTCAAGATTCTTTATCTTGTTGTCAAGACCGGTAATCTCGCCATCCTTTGCCGCAAGGCTTTCATTGTATGCAACAACCGTGTCATTGAAATCATCGTTCATACGTGCCTTAACAGACGGAAGTATCAGATATGTAAAGAATAACGCGCCGGCAATCAGACCGAACAAAAGCAGCGCCACTGCATGCCAGTTGTCCGAAATCTCAGTATATGTCGGAACAATAGGTTCATCCGAAACATGGCTGTCATCAAAAGGATCATCCTGAGGTCTGTCCTTCTTCTTAAATCTTACCGCCTCAAGAAGATTTCTTTTACGGGTGATATCCTTCATCTCTCTTAAATATCTCAGTGCCGTAGGATTTAAGCAGTCAATCTTTAACGCCTTCTTTAATGTCTTTTCAGCCTTTGCATACTCTCCTTTGTCCATATACAAAAGTCCGAGCAGCAGATATGCCTTGACATAATTCGGGTTCATATTAATAACCTTCTTCGCCTGTAAAAGCGCTACGTCCTTATTGCCCGCCTTTGCAAAGCCTACAGCCTGATTGAGCTTGCTTATAGCCCTGCCATAGTAATCAAACTTGCCTCTGTGGATACGAATCTTTGTCATGTAGTCAGATGCCCTGTTATCCTTAAGTCTTAAGCTTCTGCTTGCCGCCCACTGTGCAGCTGCCTCGGCGACCTCGCCCATCTGGAAATAAACAAGCCCAAGAAGATTCCTTGCATCTATATTCATCTTATTAAGAGAAAGACTCTGCTTTAATACCATAATAGCACCACTTAAGTCGTTCGCCTTTGCCCTCTCAAGTCCGGTATTGTAGTAAACATTTGAAGCCCACACAGCCTTTTTATAAGCAGACAGGTCCTGTCCGCAGTTTGGACATTCATTAAGGCTTCCTGATATGTGGGTTTTACAACGGAAACAATCCATATAAATCCTGCTTTCTATTTTTTCTCTGTCATCTCAAGTATAATCTCTGTAATATCTGTGGCCTCCTCAGAAACCATAACATCCTCCATATCGCCGACTTCCCTGCTCGGCTGGAACTTTTCTAATTCTTCCTGAAAATCTATCATAATACCTCCGGCTCCGGTAAAACTGTAAAAGCATGATAAACAGGCTTTTACCGGATATCATTATAATAATCTACAAAAGAGTATAGCACAAAATCTATTTACTCTCAATATGTTTAAAATATCAGATTAAGCACAATGAAGCAAGTGTTTTTGTTCGCATTTAACGACAAAATTCTAAACAATTATTTAATAATTATTTAATTTGACACAAACCAAATAATGTATTAATATGACTGTACTACTTAATATAGTACAGTTGTGGTTCTTGTTTTTTAAGAATTATTTTTTAACCGCAATATCTGTCCAGACCTTGGAGAGGGTCTTAAAAAACTACTACTTTAATCCTGGAGGGGTTGCATGTTCCAGCTAGATATGATGTCAAGAACTCCTGTTTATGAACAGATAATTGAACAGACCGAACGCTACATTCTCACAAAGCTTCTTAAATGTGGAGACAGGCTTCCGTCGGTCCGTCAGCTGTCCGTAGAGCTCTCTATCAACCCGAACACAATTCAAAAGGCATATACGGAGCTTGACCACCGTGGAATCATACATTCCGTACCCGGCAAAGGCTGCTTTGTCTCTGAAGATGCACTGAAAATTGTTTCTAACAATTCAAAGGCAAGGATGTCTGAGCTTTCGGATATAATAAGCCGGCTTATTCTGGCAGGTGTTACAAAGGAACAGCTTGTAAGCTATATAGATGAGATATTTGATTCTGTTTCAGGGAGGGATTTGAAAAATGATTAAAGCAACAGCTCTTACTAAAAAATTCGACGATTTTACTGCCCTCGATAATATATCCTGCAGCATACCTAACGGATGCATATATGGTCTTGTAGGCTCAAACGGAGCAGGTAAATCAACATTTTTAAGATTAATATCGGGCGTATACAGACCAGATGGCGGCAGCGTTACAATTGATGATAAAGAAGTATTTGAAAACCCGGAGGCAAAAAAGCACATAGCCTTTGTTCCTGACGAACTGTACTTTCTTCCGGGCTCAAGCATGTCACGCATGGCTTCTCTTCATGCGGCAGTTTACCCTGATTTTGATATGGAGAGGTTTTCATTTCTGGCAGACGCATTTAAGCTTGATACAAAAAAATCTCTCAACACATTTTCAAAGGGAATGAGACGACAGGCTGCAACTATTCTTGCCATTTCATCAAAGCCTGACTACCTTCTTATGGACGAGACCTTTGACGGACTTGACCCGGTTATGCGTAATCTGGTAAAAAGTCTTATATGCGAGGACGTAGTAGAAAGAAAGGCCACCGCCATACTTTCCTCACACTCACTTCGTGAGCTTGAGGATACATGTGACCAGCTTGCCCTGCTTCACAAGGGCGGTCTTGTGTTTGAAAGCGACATTGTAAATTTAAAAACGAGTCTTTTTAAGATTCAGACTGCATTTAATTATGACTATGATAAGAATTTATTTGCGGGAATTGATATGCTTCACTTTTCAAAACACGGTTCTGTTTCAAATATTATTGTACGTGGAAACAGGGACGTAACGATTTCAAGAATGAAAAGCCTCAACCCTATACTCCTTGACGTGCTTCCGCTTACGCTTGAGGAGGTATTCACATATGAAATGGAAGCGCTGGGTTATACTTTTCAGGACGTTCTGGAGGTGAAGTAATATGAAGCTTAAAAAATTCAATTATAAATTATATATTGACGGTATCAGGCAGCTAAAGCTTATTGGTATTATGAGTACAATTATATTGTCTGTTTTTGCAATCATTGTACCTGTAGGTCATTTCATTGATTCGATGCACGCAGATGAATATGGCAGGGCATATTTTGCGGATATTGCATTAACCCTTGAGCAGGCAGTTCCGATAAATCACGTGATTTACCTGATAATTGTACCTGTAATGTGCCTGTCCCTTTTCAACTTCCTGACAAAAAGAAACGCCTGTGATTTTTACCACGCCGCACCTGTCAGAAGAGAGGGCATATGCTTCTGCTTTTATGCAGCAATCATGACATGGGTAATAGGCATGCTCACATTATCAGGGCTTATCGGCATTATAACCATGGCAGTTTTACCGGGAATGAGCGTAATTATACCGAGCATATTTGTCTATTTCTTTGAAATACTGGCTGCGTCAGTGCTTGTTGCGGGAGGCTTCATGATTGCGGTAAGCTTAACCGGCACTACGTTTACAAACCTCGTGGTCGCAATTATCATCCTGTTCTTTCCAAGAATATTTATAGCGGCAAGCACGCTTATGCTTAACAGCTCGCTTCCGTACATTAATTTGTCATCAACAGGACTTTTGCTTAACCACAACAACAACCTGCTTATACGATTGTTTTCAACCGTACTCTTTTCATTCAGCAGCAATAAAGCTGCCCAGACATCAGTAATAGTACCGATTATATATTCCTTTGTGGTCGGACTTTTTTACGCCGCTGTCGGATGCTTCCTGTTTGCAAGGAGAAGAAGTGAGGCTGCCAGAAATGCAGCTATAAGCAGAAGATTACAGCTCGTATTCAGACTCATTATCGGCTTTTCCTTCTGCCTTTTACCATGCTACATTATATATTCAATGATTGTAGACGGTGATAATGATTTTGATATTTCCATGCTGTTTTCATTATTTGTGCTTTATGTGGTTGCTCTTATTATTTATTTCCTTTATGAGCTTATAACCACAAAGAAGCTTAAGAATCTGGTAAAGGCAATACCGGGCGCAGGCATATTATTACTGCTTAACGCAGCCTTTATATTGCTTTTACTGCTTGGAACCTTTATTATCAAAAACACTCTTCCGAAGGCTGAAAATGTTAAATCCTTTAACATTATCTCCTCGGACAACACTTATAATGCAGACTATTTCAGCAGAAAAAGCTCAAAAATAAAAATAACAGATAAGCAGGCGATAAATGATATTGTTTCTTATCTTAATGCAACTGCCGAAAAATGTGACGAAGACCCGTACTCAATTAATAACTCTTTTGCACGAATGGATGTAAAAATCAATACAGACCTGCTTGACCGTACCTACACCATTGCGGTTTCGTCAAGTGAATACAAGAAAATCATCAGCTCGTTAAAAAGCAACGATGAATATATGAGACTTTACACAGAGCTTCCGGTGGCTGATGTAAACCACACCACTGTTTCAAGCTATGATAATATTCCGCAGAAGGGTGTTAATAAAATTTACGAAACTGCCCGCATGGAGATACATGATATCGGCTTTGAAGAGGCATATGATATTCTGAACAATTCAGCGGATTCCATCGGCATGTTAAATGTAAGCACTACCTCCGGCATTGAACAGTACAGCTTTTATGTTCCCGTATCGCTTCGTCTTCCAAAGACATACGCCGCATATCTTTCAGAATATAATAAAGCATTTGATTCAGAAAAGCTGACAGATATCATCAGCAACTGGAAAACTAATTCAATTGCTGCAAAAAACAATTTGCGGGAGGGCGATTATTTCTCTGAAAACATCAGCATTCTCTGTGAGGATGAAGACATTTACTGTTATTTAGGCTGGAGCTACGAATATGAGCTTAATCCGATAGAAGGTCAGAATATGCCTTCTGATGAACAGTTAAAGCTCCTGTCAGAGCTTTCAAAGCACATCAGGCTTTATGACGAAGCGTCGGCTGCAGGAAACGAACCGATAATTGAAGTGATTTATAATTACAGTGCAGATACTCCTTCAGGCTATGACAGTGGAAATCTCAAAGCATATTATACCGCTGATAAGGAGGGCTTTGAAATTCTGAACAGACTCAGCAGGATTGCATATTAATATGCTTCTCAATACAGACGCTGGTTTTGTATTAAAATATATTCTCTCAAAACGACAGAGGGCTTGCCTGCGGCAAGCCCTCTGTTACATTGCATCATGATGAGAAAGGCGGCGCC